>QMSS01000023.1 GCA_003649715.1 Thermoplasmata archaeon | reverse complement strand
TTGTGGATGGAGCCCGCGAGAATGGAGCCTTAGGTGCAAAGCTTACTGGCGGTGGACTAGGAGGGAACATGATTGCACTTACACCTGGCAAGGAACTGCAAGAGGAAGTAGCAAATGCTATAGAAAAAGAAGGATTCCAAGTGATAAAAACTGTTATAGGCGCATCTAGAAGAGGAGGAATGATGTTGTGAATCTACGAGAGTTTCTCAAAAAACTTGAGGAAGAGAAAAAACTGATACGTATCAAAAAAAAGGTTTCTACACAATACGAGATAGCAAACATTTTATATTCCGTAGATGAAAAACCCACTATTTTTGAGAACGTGGAAGGATATGATTTCCCAGTCTTTGCTGGCATCACCTCGAGCAGGGACATAATCGCTAAAGCATTGGGAACAACAAAGGAACAACTGTTGTTCAAACTTGTACATGCACTGCGAAACCCTGCAGCTCCAAAAATGGTTAACAAAGCACCATGCCAAGAAGTTATTATCCATGATCCTGATCTAAACAAGTTACCTCTTCTTCATCATCTACCTGGTGATGGAGGAAGATATGCCACTGCCACAGTATGCACCATAAAGGATCCAGATACAGGAAGAAATGTATCATATCATCGACTTATGCAGATCAGTAAAAACAGATTCACAGCCCGTCTCATCAAAAACAGACAAACACGTACTACATACGATAAAATAGAAAATGATCTGGAAATGGCTGTATGTATCGGAAACTCTGTTGCAGTCATGGTTGCTGCTTCACTTGGACCACCATCAGGTGTCGATGAGTTCGCCATAGCCAACACCCTAGATGAAACACCTCTTGTAAAATGTGTAACAAAAGATCTAGAAGTCCCAGCAGAAACTGAGATCGTACTGGAGGGGAGACTTACAAAGGAACTAGACAGAGAAGGACCATTTGTTGATCTAACAGAAACAAGGGATTTTGAACGGCAAGAACCAGTTTTTGTGGTAGACTGCATAACACATAGAAAAGATGCCATGTACCAGGCACTCATACCAGGCAGATTAGAACACAAAATACTCATGGGAATGCCAAAAGAACCCACCATATATGATGAGGTAAGCAAGGTTGTCACCTGCAAAAACGTGCTCATAACAATGGGAGGAGGCTCATGGCTACATGGAATTGTACAGATAGAAAAGAAAAAACCCGATGATGGAAAAAAAGCCATTGAGGCAGCATTTAATGGACATAAAAGCATGAAACATGTCGTAGTAGTAGACGAGGATGTCAACATCTACGACCCAAACGCTGTTGAATGGGCGATAGCAACAAGATTCCAAGGAGACAAAGATCTTGTTGTAAAAACCGAACAACCAGGCAGCTCCCTTGACCCATCTGCTAAACATCAACCAGGTAAAAAAACTCTTACCACAAAAGTAGGAGTAGACGCAACAATTCCATCTGATGTCGAAAAAAGCAAATATGAGATTGTAAGATACAAAAAAATCGATATAAATGATTACCTACGGTAGAGGAAAACATAAGGTATGGCTTGAACAAAAAAAACTAGGAGAACACATACTCTACATACTAGGCGGAGGAGAAAAACCACACATAGGTGGGATAGTCATCTGTGAACCAAACAAACCCTCCCGTATCATACGGCTAAAGGGACATTATGATGACATAGTGCTTAAACCTCTTGCGGAAAAAGCATGTAACAAGTATAGGACAAAAGTAGTTGCCATAGGTGGGGTACACGTAGACAATGCAACTAAAAGAGACATAGAAATGCTTACTAAAAACTGCTACAATCTAACAGAAAGGATCTAAAAAAATTTGTGAAAAAAACATTAGGAAATAAGGAGAAATATCCTGACATCAAGGTTTTTTTATTGATTAAACATCCTCTTGGTTACTATTGTTGCATAGCTTCCCTTAGGTAGAGTAAATGATAGTGTTATCTTAAATCTTTTATTCCGTCCTCTATAATTCAGCTCATCCTTAACTGGATCAGACAGTAGTAAATTATTAGGTTTTATTATTATGGCTCTCTCACGTGTTTTAAAAAAATTTCCAGTGGTTTTTTTGATATCAAAATCATCCAGTGCAACTCCTTCCTGCGATAGTATTTTACTGATTATTTTTTGTTCAAATTCAGATGGCTGAATTTTGTGGCTAATTGTTTTGAAAGAGAGAGGTATATTCTGAATCTCTGAGCTGCTTAGTTTTTTGTAAAAAAGCAGATATCCTATGCTGTAGCGGATGGAGTACAACTTTTTCTTGTCTATATGTTGTCTGAAAACCTCTTTTATGCATTCATTCCATAGGTAGCTCTGATAAGCATTTACAAACATTTCTCTGAGATATGATGGTATCTTTTTGTATGCCTCAAGCCAGTTGTTTGTATTTAGATATCTTTTTATGATCGTAGCAAGGATTTTGTTTCTAACATTTATTGTGGATAGGTTGTTCCAATGAGCCTGTATAATTCTTTTTTCCTCTTTTATGGTTCTTTTTTCAGATTTGATGTATTTGGTTAGAAATATTTTGACTGCTTGTTCGTAGTTTTTCTGAAGTATGTATTTAGCTATGAAATGTTTGTCGATTACGCTTCTGAATCTCTGTGAGTCAAAATAGTTCGGAACACCGATTTTTGGTATGCTGCTAGCTCTGCTATATATGTCCTGGAGTTCTTCCTGTTTTATGTCTCTGGCTGTTATTGTGAATATGTTTCCATGTAGGTCTCCTATTTTGATTTTTCTATTGAGGTATCCAACGTGTTCTATTCTGATTTTTTCTTTGTATTTAAGTGTTGTAGTGTTGTATTTTGCTGGGAGGGATATGTATTGCTTTGTTATGCCATGTTTGTCTTTTAAACCTGCGAATCCTATTTGTGAGCGGGGAATCCTTAGTTTTTTTGATATTATTTCGATGGAATCAAATGTGTCTATTTCTTTTTTTTCCATCAAAAAGATTTTGTAGTCATCTTTATCTGAAAGGATATTAAAATTTGGGATTTCTTCTACGATAAAGTCAGATGGTTTTTGTTTCAACTTCATTTTTTCCTCTCATTTTTTTAAACAATATGCTCTTCTTATAGTCTAAAACATATGGAGGTATATAGGATTTGATTTTAGGTATTGCTATAGCTAAAAGGTTTTTTGTTTTTTCTGTATTTAGGATAGTTAGGATGGCTTTTTTACCATTTGTAGATTATTTAGGTCAGAGTAAAATTGTTGGGATCGAAAAAGTGTAGACGGATATACATGGAGATTAGAATATGAGTGAAGATTGAAGTTTTCTTTGTAAAAACAATAAAATATTACAAGTGTATAACCTGTCTCGGTATACTCTGTCAAGATTTGGGGAGTCGATCTGGTATGTATCTAACAAAAGAGGAGGAAAGGATTTTAGAGGGAGAAATGGGAGAGGTACAGGAGAGGATGATTCGGTTGCTTGTTCGACTAGGAGATATCTATGGTGCTGATAGGATGATACCTGTTGGTTCTGTGCAGGTGGCAGGTGTGTCCTATAAGTCGATTGGTGACCCAGGTTTGGAGTTTTTAGAGGACATCGCAGAAAAAGGTGAGAAGGTAAAGGTTTTGACATATCTTAACCCGGCTGGTATGGATCTTGAGGACTGGAAAAACCTGGGTTTTTCTGAGGATTTTGCTAGAAATCAGCTACGGATTATTGATGCGTTTAGAAAAATGGGTGTTGTGGTAACCTCTACATGTACTCCATATCTGGCAGGTAATCTACCTCGTTTTAGGGAGCATATTGCCTGGTCAGAGTCATCAGCTGTTTCTTTTGCCAATTCTGTCATTGGAGCTAGGACAAATAGGGAGGGAGGACCATCTGCGTTGGCTGCTGCTATTTGCGGTAAGACCCCTAATTACGGGCTTCATCTTTGGAATAATAGACAGCCGCAGATAATAGTAAATGTAGATGCAGATGTAAATCTAAATTTTTTATCTGACTTTGGTGCACTTGGATATTTTGTTGGTAAACAAGTTAGAAACAAAATACCATATTTTAGAGGCATAAAAAATGCTGATACAGATCAGCTTAAGGCATTAGGTGCTGCGATGGCTGCATCAGGTGCAGTTGCTTTGTATCATGTGGAGGGATTGACGCCGGAGGCTGATCTGGTTGAAAAAAATGGTTTAGAAACCGTAGAGGTTACAAAAAAGGAGATCATTGATACATATGATAGACTCAGTACAGGTCTGGAGCCGGATATTGTTATACTTGGATGCCCTCATGCCTCTTTAAGGGAGATCTCGATGTTAGCAGACAAACTCAGAGAAAAAACTTTGAAAAAACCTGTTTGGATCTGTACATCTAGGATGATAAAAGAAGCTGCAGATAGAATGGGACTTGTGGATGTAATCGAAAAAGCTGGTGGAAAGGTGGTTGCTGATACATGCATGGTTGTCTCGCCTATAGAGGATATGGGTTTTAAAACCACTGGTGTTAACTCAGGTAAGGCTGCAAACTATCTACCAGGTTTTTGTAAACAAAATGTTGTTTTTGCTAATATAGATAGATTGATTGAGGTGCAAACATCATGAAAGGAAGAACGATATCCCCTGGTAAGGTAAGTGGTGAGGTTCTTTTTTCACCAGAACCCATAGGGTTTTATGGTGGTGTAGACATCAAAACAGGTAGAATTATCGAGAAAGACCATCCCTTGCATGGAAAATGTGTGAAGGATAAGATATTGGTTTTTCCATGCGGTAAGGGGTCAACTGTTGGATCATATGTTATTTATGGCTTAAAGAAAAACGGTATGGCGCCACGCGGTATCATAAACAGGGAGACAGAAACAATTGTCGCTACAGGTGTTATACTCGCTGGTATTCCATGTGTAGACAAAATAGATATAGAAAAACTAGTGGATGCTAAGACTGTGCTACTGGATGCTGATAATGCAATGGTAGAAATAATAAAAAAGTAGTTTATAGTAGGGCACGCATGCTCCATGAAACACCAAAGCCTTCTAAGGGTATTTCATGATCGCCATCATCATCAGACCATGATATCGATCCATTAATCAGACATCTCCCAACCTTCATACCAACAAATGTTGGGAATCTCCATACCTTGTTATAGGCGTTATCTATTTCTATGATTGCATCTACTTTGATGTTTGTTCCAAACAATAGAGACTGACTTATAATGTATATTGGATGAAGACTGGGTTTGGCATATAGGTCAAACTCTGATGGCATTTTTACAAATGGGAATATCTTTTTGTCCTCCCTTGTTATCTTCAGGTCGATGTTACGTAGTTCTGTAAGTGTTTCTCCATTGTCTGTTGTTATAATTATGGTGCCAAATGGATTGGTTTTAGAAAAACGAGAGGATATCAGCTGAGGGGTGGGATAGAAATTTGTTAAGTATATGCTCCAGCCGTTTTTCAATGTTATGTGAAACCAATCCCATCCATTGATAGATCCCCTTGTTATAGTCTTTGGTGTCCATGAATGCTCAAGATACCCAGTACCTTTTACATTATATTCTATTCCATCTACTGTTATGGTGCCTACAACAGTGCATCCCATAAGCATGTAGTTGGCAATTGTGCTTTTGGATTTTTCAAATGCTCTGTTTCCAATGGTCCACAACGGAAGCGAGTTAGCATGATAGTCCAAATCAACGATTAACTCATGATTCTGATCTATATCCTTGTCCTCTGCATGTACATGCCAGTCAGGATATTCTCCCTCAGCCCATGAATCCTCAAACTCTACATTTACACCAGGTGAGCTCGCAATTAATGTTCCTGTGTATAGTATACCAAATCCTCTTTTTTTATTGATAATACCGCCATATGTTTCTCCATTAGGCCCAAATAATGATACAAGTAAGAGATCTGGTTTACGTTGCCCAAGCAGATCTCCACGTGCCATATGGTTGAAACTGACTGCTACTACCCAGTCTCTTAGGTCGCTGTCGGGATCATCAAATGCTGCGCTGAAATACCACCATTCTCGGCATATACGGATCTTGTCATAATGCACTCCCTCATCCTCAGGGGACACATCTCTCCTGTAGGATGGAATAAACGATGATGGTGGTGTTGGTATAATAGGTGGAGAGGTATTATTGTTTGTATCATGCGATGGAGGGGATTCTTCTCTCTCAACAGGGGTTATATACCCTGCTCTATATAGAAAAAGGCCAGCCACAATTATTAGTATAGCCACGATTATTGCATCTATCTTTTTGAATCCAGGAGTCATGCCTCACATCAGTTTTTTATATTTTTATGTAAATGTTTATTGTGTTTGTTATTAAATTTTTCTTTACATTTGTTGTCCAAAAAATGGATTTTAGTTGGAAGACTGATATCAGAAGGGAGGAATTTTAATATTGGTGTAAATGAATTACAGTTCTAAAAAAAGATAGGGGGAAAAATTTTAGAATTTAGCTGGGGAGGAAAAAAGAATGGTGGAAAAGAGTGATGTTGAATCATGTTTTTTGGAACTGCAATGGATAAAAGATCCGGTGTTGAAAGAAAAGGTGGTGGATGTTTGGAAGAAGGCAGCAGACAGAGGTGGATGGAAGAAACTGGAGGATGTCCCCTTTACCCTGCTTTTTGAGAACCCTGGTCCGCTTGTTGACCATACTAGGAGGATTGCTAGGTTGGCAAAGAGTGTACTTGAGGTTCGGGATGAGGATATAAATAGTGATTACGTGATCGCAGGTGCTCTTCTTCACGATGTAGGTAAGCTTCTGGAATATGAGATGAAAGATGATGGTAGTGTGGTCAAAAGTGAGTTGGGCAAAAAGATGAGGCACCCTATTTCTGGTGCAAAGCTTGCCGAAGAATGTGGTCTACCAGATGAGGTTGTACATATCATATATGCTCATTCTAAAGAGGGAGATTCTCTTGATAGAAGCCCTGGTGCTATCATTGTTCATCATTGCGATTTCATAGATTTTGAGATTAAAAAGAAAAAGATGTAGGGTAGTTTTGTATGAAGGTGAGAAATGCAGCTGGTAGGGTTATTGAGACAAACATTGGTGGAAGGAAATGTAGACCATTTGCTGGTGCAAAAAAATATGGTAGAGCTACAAAGAAAACTGCTAGTTTAGTTGAGGCATTAAGGAAATGTGGTTTAAGAAATGGATGCACGATTTCGTTTCATCATCAGCTACGTAATGGTGACTATGTTTTAAATATGACTCTTGAGGCTGTAAGAGAACTTGGTGTTAGGAATATTAGGTTGGCGCAGACTGCTATGTTTGATGTACATAAACCGGTGATAGAACACATTAAGGATGGTATTGTGAATAGGATAGAGGGGAGTATAAATGGTATTGTTGGGGATTATATCTCAAAAAATCCTCTTTCCTATCCTGTTGTTCTGCGTTCGCATGGTGGACGGTGGGCTGCTGTGAAAAAAGATGAGTTACATATCGATATAGCTGTTATTGCTGCCTCATCTGCAGATGAGATGGGAAACTGCACAGGTGTTGTAGGCAAAAGTGCTTTTGGCCCAATATCATATTCTGAGATAGATGCTATGTGTGCTGATCATGTGATTGTTGTAACAGACAACGTTGTTGATTATCCATGTAGATATCAGGAGATCACAGAGAGATATGTTGACTATGTTGTGGATGTTGATCAGATTGGTGATCCAAAAAACATTGTTGCAGGATCATTAAAGATCACGGAAGATCCTGAGAAACTTGGTATTGCCAGGTCATGCATTGATCTCATGGAGGCTGTGGGTATAATCAGAGATGGAATGGTGTTTCAGTCAGGCGCAGGTGGTATCTCCCTAGCTGCGATGAAGTATCTTGGAGAAAAAATGGAGGAAAAAGATGTTGTTGCAGCATGCGCAACAGGTGGACTTACAAAATATATCATTGATATATATAGAAATGGTAGGGTAAAAAGCTTATATTATTCCCAGTGTTTTGATGTAGAGTCTGTCAGGTTTGTTGCTGAAAACATGGAGATACCTGCGGATATAGGGCATTATGCTGACCCTACATCAAAGGGTAGAACAGTTGATCATCTAGATGTTGTTGTCCTAGGGGCTACAGAAGTTGATGTAGGTTTTAATGTCAATGTAAATACACATAGCGACGGACGGCTTCTACATGGGATAGGTGGCCATCAGGATACTGCATCTGGTGCGTTTCTCACAATAATCACTGTTCCACTTTACAGAAAAAACAATCCCATTGTCCGAGAAAGGGTTACCACGTTAACAACACCAGGGGATGTGGTAGATGCTATTGTCACCAATGAGGGTATCGCAATCAATCCTAGAAGAAAAGATTTGATTAAGAGGGTCAGAGGAAAAATCGATCTTGTCCATATAGAGGATCTAAAAAACATGGCTTATGATGCAACAGGAGGACCTATGGAGTTGGATCTGGGTGAAGAAATCATTGGGCTGACGAAATGGACTGATGGAACAGTATTAGACATCATAAGAAGAGTAAAGGGGAGATAAAAAGGATGAGATGGAGCAGTAGAATAACAAAAGTGGAACCTAACCATCTTGTAACAAGAGGATACAGGCAGGAAGATCTTATAGGAAATGTACCATACTCACATGTCGTGTATCTCCTCCTCCGCGGTGAACTACCATCTAAAAGCCATGGTAGGATGATGGATGCCATACTCACATCATGCATAGACCATGGAGTCACACCACCCTCAACCATTGCATGCAGAAGCGTTGCATCAGCAGGGGTACCACTCCCATCTGCAGTAGCAGCAGGATTGCTAGCAGTAGGAGATGCACATGGTGGTGCTATAGAACAATGTGCAAAATTATTACAAGAAAACATAAAACATATACATGATAAGGGAAAAAAGATTGAAGAAACAGCAGAAGAAATTGTAAACAACTACCGTGAACAACACAAACGTATACCCGGGTTTGGCCATAGACTACATACCTCAGACCCACGGACTAAAAAACTTTTCAAACTAGCTGAAGAACTAGGAATATCAGGAGAGCATGTTTCTCTCTCATTGGCTATAGAAAAATATTTAGAAAAAACAGCTGGTAGAAAACTTCCTATAAATGTTGACGGGGCAATAGCAGCCATCATATCAGATATGGATTTCGACTGGAGACTAGGAAAAGCATTTTTCCTATTAGGACGAGTAGCAGGTTTAACAGCACATGTCTATGAGGAACAGACCAAAGAGAAGCCTATGAGAAAAATGTTTTCAATAGACTGCGAATACAATGGACCTGAGGAGAGAGATCTACCATCACAATCATAGGCAAAAAAGTGGTAATTTTCCTGGTAAAAAAAATATTTTTTAAAACATCTGTGGACAGAAAATAGGAGAAAAAAATAAGGTTTTTTCATAAAAGATTTAAATCCTGTAAAACTGATTATCAACTCTCATTAAAATTAGAAGAGAGGGATGATGACTTATCTCGTATGCAGAAGGTAAGACAGTAGAATACACTGCAAAAGACAAATTTTTTGCTCATATAGAGACTATGAGACCATATACTGTTGTATGGTGTGGATTAGTTAGTCTCGCTGGAGCATGCATAACCCTCGGTGGTCTACCCACCCTAAGGATCACTGTTTTATCCATGCTCATACCCATCATGGGATGGATAGCTGGACTATATCTATCAGATTATCTTGATAGAAAGCTGGATTCGATACAGAAACCACATCGACCCATCCCATCTGGTAGAATCAAACCAAAGGAGGCAATAGCAGTTGGGATATTGTTTGCATCAACAGGACTATTTTTATCATCTTTACTAAACATATATAACCTAATGTTGGTTTTTGTCGTAGCAGCACTAGTCTTTGCCTATGCAAGGTTTTCTAAATCACATGGTATAATAGGTAATCTAAATCGCGGAATAATCATAATAGCTGCATACTTATTTGGAGTGTTTTCTGTAAACACGCCTCTACAGCTGATACCAACATATGTGTGGCTGCTCTCACCGGTTTTTCTAGTTCATGATACAAACAGCAATCTTGTTGGCACAATAAGAGACATGCAGGGAGACAAAAAAGGAGGATACATTACGATACCAGTAAAATATGGTCTAAAAACAACTATACAGATATCCATCATCCTAAGCATAACATACATACTGCTGACAATAATAACAACAGCATACTACAGGTTTCTACAGCATCCAATACAATTCTACACACTGCTAGCACTATCAATCACAATACTGATTATCATGTATCTAAAAACACTTAGACCATTGAACAAGATCGATAGGAAAAGGGCGTTAAGGGCGCATGAGTATTTTGTGATAGAAAGAACAACACTGGCAAACGCATTTATAATTGGAATGATAGATCCCTTGTATATATCGCTTACCATATATATCCTCACAATAGGTATAACTCTTATCTCGCAGCATATGATAAGAGATAGATATGAGTTTGAAAACATATGAAATATGCAGTTGTTGGCCTAGGAGCAGTAGGTAGTATAATAGGTGGCTTCATAGCACAAACAGGAGAAAACATAGTACTAATCGGCAAAAAAAATCAGATTGAAAGGATAAAAAAATATGGTATAAAAATAGATGATGTAGAGATCAAAAAAAACAATATGATATTGACCGAAAGATTTTCATATCTATCTGATGTAGATGTTGTTTTTGTCTGTGTCAAGTCACAAGACACAGAAAATGTTGCACGTAGCATAAACAAACATCTCAAGGATAAAGCATTGATTGTCTCATTGCAAAACGGCGTTAGAAATGCCAGTATTTTAGAAAAAATAACTGGTGTCAAAACCCTGTCAGGTATCATCCTATTCAACGCAGTATACAACAAGGCAGGTGATGTTTCTCTCACAATGAGGGGCGGTATACTCCTGGAATACAACAGAGATAGGAAGGACATGATAATAGAAATACATAAGCTGCTTAAAAAAGCAGGTTTTAGGGTAAAACTAATAGAAGATATAAATGCTGCATTGTGGAGTAAACTAGTTTTGAATCTACAAATTGCAGTGACGGCATTAACTGGACAGACAATAAAAGAATCGATTGGAAACAAAACTTCTCGTGAGCTGATCATCGCCACAATAGAGGAGGGCATTCAAATCACTAGGGGATCTGGCATAAAGCTAAGCGCATTACCATATGTTGATCCAAACAGGATGATATGGGTTCTAAAAACATTTGGTTTCCTGTCACCTATAATAAGTAGCTATGTACTGGGACTAAAAAAGGAGGCAAGAAATTCTATGTGGCAGAGTCTATCAAGAGGAAAAAGCACTGAGATAGATTACATAAATGGTGAGATAGTAAAACTTGCAAAACAAAATGGTTTGCAGGCACCGATAAACACAAAGCTTGTAGAATTAATAAAAGAGGTGGAAAAAGAACATTCCATGAAAAGATTTGAGCCATATGAGTTAAAAAAGATTCTAAAAAATGGCTGAAATCTTCTAACTACTTTGGATGTGAACCTAGATGCAAAAGGATCTAATAGCTGCTAGGATTAGGATGGAAAAAATTTTTTCTTTTATAAGACACATGGTTTTTGAGGAAGTAGGATCCAGGATACGCCCCGGGTCACTGAAAAATCTTATGGATCTATTATTCATGGTTTTTGAAGAAATAGGTTACCATTTCGAGATCCTGTCATCTACATATATAGAGATGTACTATGAGATGGTCATAAGTGAGATAAAAATGGCGGATATTTCTCCTCAGGATCGGGTGCTTGTGATAGGATGCGGATCTATTCCCTCAACATCTATTATAATAGCGTTGGAGACAGATGCAAGGATTGTGGCGTTAGACAATGATCCTAGGGCTGTAGCTAGAGCAAATCGATATGTTAAAAAGCATGGTTTGGATGGGAAAATCATGGTACAGTATGGTGATGGTTCTGGCTACCCAGTTGAAGATTTTGATGTCATATTTGTTTCTTATGGTGTAAAACAGCAGCTTAGATTACTTAAATATTTATCTGAAAACATCGATCGGGATACTCGTATTGTATTTAGAATTCCAGAGGATGATGTAATCAAAGAGGATTTTTTGTCTAAACTGTTTTTGGTTAAAAATGTTGTAAAAACCAGGGTTTTTGGGCCTCTATGCTCATGTCTGATGGTTAAAAAAGAAGATTAAGGGATAGAAGTATGAGGTTTTTTTATTTTTGAGATCACAACCTTAGTATGATCTATTCTCTCATTTTTTTGTATCTCAGGTACTTCAGAGACAAAAATTTTTATGTCAGAACCAATTTTTTCTTGGAATCTTTCTTTCAACTCCTTTAATATTTTTTCAACAGGTGGCTCAATATCTCTTGTCTTATCATCTATGACAACCAATATCTCTATTTCATCTATTTTATGCTGGATGATCTGAAATTGTTTGATCTTGTATGTACCATACTCCTCCATTATCTTGGCTGGTATACCTGTTAGGGAGAAAGGTGTCAGCATCTTTCCATTTGGCAGAATTATTACATCTGTTGATCTACCTACGATGTGTTTTATGAGTGGTGTATTGATACCGCAGCTACATATATCTCTGGAATGTATTACGAGATCATCTAATCCATTGTATCTTATGATTGGTGTGCCTCCTCCATAGAGTTTTGTGACAACAACATGTCCAGGTTTCTCAGGTTCTACAGGTTGGTTTTCATCATCTAAAAACTCTAGTATTACGAAGTCAGAGTTTATATGATAGCTGCCGTTTAAGCATTCAAATGCAATTGGACCAGCCTCAGTTGTAGCATAGTAGTCCAAAACTTTTGCATCAAAGGTTTTTTCTATGTATTGTCTTGTGTAGCTGTCAAGCATTGATCCACCGGAGAGAACATATTTTGGTTTAACGTCTCTGCCGTAACCATTTTGTTTCAGATAGGCCAGTATGCGGAGCATGTTGGGATCTGATCCTATAAACTCTGGATTGAATTCATTGATTTTTTCTATCAGCAACTCTGGTTTTTCTCCTATGTGAAGATATCTGATGTTCTCTAATGGAACAAGTTTTTTGAGAATAGGCATTGCGCTTTGTGTAAAAAAGGTATATTCCACACTACCTGGGCTAAGATCTATGATAAGAACTATACGGGTTTTTCTCCAGCTACCACCATAGGCACGTAGTCCTCTTACAAAGGCTTCTAAACTTTTGATAGCAGAAAATATATCGCAGAAAACAAAAACAGGTTTACCTGTGGATCCAGATGTGGACATCATGAAACTATTTTTTTTGTTGAAACCAACTGGTACTATACCATCTGGGAAGTTTTCCCTCAAATCATTTTTTGTGACAAATGGAAGTTTTTCAACATCTTTAACTCCCCTAATATCATGTGGATGAACACCATGTTTTTTACATTTTTTATGGTAAAATGGGACAGAATAAGCATGTTTTACTATCCTACGTAGAGACTTATCTTGATATTTTTTTAATTCAGCATAACTGGCCTTCCATACTCTATCTATGTCAAAAAGATAGCTTATGAGTATGCGGCTGAGGAACAATGGATTGAAAAAAGGATTCATAGCAAAGTTTTACCTCACATCACCATTTGGAGACCCCTATTTTATATGCTTTCTTTTATTATGTGGTCCTGAAGATGAAATTTGAAGGGTAAGAGCAGCTTTTGTGTTAATAAATATTTTTGTTCCTGTTTTTTTCAAATAAGTTATCAGGTGTTTAATTATGCTATAGAAGATACCTCTTTTTTTACATACCATATCTTTTTTGTTTTTGTTTAGAATGCTGTGTGGCATGATTTAAGTTAGGTAATATTATTTCTTTTTGGGATGCACTAATGAAGAAAAAGGATAAGAAGTATAAGGATAGGAGGGATTGGAAGCAGTATAATGAAAAACTTGTG
>QMSS01000022.1 GCA_003649715.1 Thermoplasmata archaeon | reverse complement strand
AGAGGATGGTGAAGTTGCGGTTTACATGGTTTACAACCCGTGGATTCATTCTTTTCTTAGCGCATCCCATCCTGTTAAGAAAAACAGCTTCTATCCTAATTTATCTATTTCGGGATGAAGCCAATGTTTCATAAAATTTTTTATACTAAAATCATTTACTAAAAACTGGGAGGAGTTGTTTTACGGAAACAGGACATACAGGTAGGGACATATTTGGCAGACTGTTACAATCCGAAGGATTATTTGTTAATAGAGAAGTGATGAGACCCACCTACATGCCTGAGGTTTTACCCCACAGAGAAAAGGAGATAGATTATCTAGCAGCTGTCTTGGTACCCGCGCTAAGAGGGGAGACTCCTTCTAATGTATTTATCTATGGTAAAACAGGCACTGGGAAGACAGCAGTTGCAAAATTTGTAGGAAAGGAACTTCTAAAAAAGGGAAGGGAAACAGGAAAACACGTCAACTTTATCTATATAAATTGCGAGGTTGTAGACACACAATATCGTCTATTACAAAATATTGCGAATCATTTTATCAACGAATGGTCTGATCATATACCATTCACTGGGTGGCCAACTGATGAGGTATATGCTAAGCTGAGATCTATGATGGACAAAGATGGAGGTGTGAGTGTTGTTGTCCTTGACGAGGTCGACAAGCTGAAGGGAGATGAGGCGTTATACAATCTCTCCCGCATCAACAGTGATCTCGAAAACGCAAAGGTCTCAGTTATCGGGATATCTAATGATCTCAAATTCACTGAGTTCTTAGATCCAAGAGTAAAGTCTAGTCTCGGTGAGGAAAACATGATATTTTCCCCATATGATGCTAGGCAACTTCAGGACATACTAAGACATCGTGTGGAAATAGGACTCAGACCAGATACAGTTGATGATGATGTTATACCTCTATGTGCAGCATTGGCAGCCCAGGAACATGGTGATGCACGTAGAGCGCTTGATCTACTTAGAATATCAGCAGAGCTGGCAGAGCGATGCGGCGCAGCTAGAATAACAAGCAAACATGTACGTCAGGCTCAGAGTAAAATAGAGATAGATCGCATAACAGAAGTTGTCCGTACACTCCCCACTCAATCTAAACTAGTATTATTATCTATTTTGCTCAGAGAAAAACGGAATAAAACAGAGGGTGTAAAAAGAGCTATGACAACTGGAGAGGTGTATGATGTTTACAAAGAGCTGTGTAAAAAAGCACGATATGACTCCCTTACCCAAAGAAGGATAGCTGATCTAATATCTGAACTTGATATGTTGGGGATAATCACAGCACGTGTGATCTCAAAGGGTAGATATGGGAGAACTAGGGAGATCCAAATCTCTTCCTCCTCCACAAATCTACTAAATGTTTTACAGGAAGACGATGAATTCAAAGAACTTACCAACTATAAGCTTAAAAATCAGATGAGACTTATATAAAAAAGAAAAATGTTTTTTAGTCTTAAACATCGGCATTCTTATTTTTCATAGTAGTGGGAGATCACCAGTGATTTGATCTATCAGATTGTTTGGTGCAGGGCCAATCCCAAGCACAGTTTTGGTCCCGGGGGGTATCTCAGTATAGCCTGCATCCATCACAAGATTTGTTACAATATGTAGATTATCTGCCATTTCTATAAGAGGATAAAAATCGTTTTCGCTGTCTACCTTTACAACTACTTTTTTCCCACCCTCTTCCTGCCATTTTTTGAACCATTTTGGTTTTTTTTTCTTTGTGAGTAATGCACATGAAACAGCTGCATGTGCCACCTGCACAGCCAGCTTACCTGGTGACAGCTTTAAATCCTTCCTTGTGACAATAACCATCTTATATTCAAAGCACATCTATGTATGCCCCGCAACCTCTTTTTTGTCCCTGAAGATTTTGTAGAATTTGTATTTTCTGCAAAAATATTTTTTCAGACTTACTCGACATTGTTTTTTAGATCTTTATCCATCTAATACCTAAAATACTATAAAATTTCCAGTTTTTATACTTTCACTTTTCATACTCTCTCATTCTTTCTCTATATTCTATATTTTTCCCTTCGTTTTCCGATTTTGAGAGGAAGAGGGTATCTCGTGGGATGGATTCTCGACGCCATTTCTCGCCTAACTCTTCTGCTTTTTCAAGATCCATTAGTCCTCTTACTAAAAGAGTTTTCCCCTCATCGGTCACATGTTTAAGAGGAACACCCAGATATTTCTTGCCTGATTTTATAATAAGAATATCGTCGTTTACTGCCACGCTTTCTCCAACTTTTCTTCCTAGACCATCTAGTACAAACCTACATAACAAATCAGTTTCATATTGCATATCAATATCATCTTGCTTGTCATCCCGTATGTTTGTTATGTTTCTCTCGTCTTTATCTCTCCTTCTGAAGAAAAACAGAACACATGTGATAAAAAACCTGATATGTCCATGTCCTTCTCTGTCTTTTCTCATTGGCATCTCCATAGCCATCTAGAATCACCGTTTTTGTTATAAATCTTTGCAGTGATACTAATAGGAGGATTGGGCAATGAAAAAATATGATGCAGCGATCATTGGTGGTGGCCCTATAGGAGGCTATGTTGCTAAAAACCTTG
The DNA here is from genome assembly GCA_003649715.1 of Thermoplasmata archaeon. Lineage (GTDB taxonomy): Archaea > Thermoplasmatota > E2 > DHVEG-1 > DHVEG-1 > B82-G9. The sequence continues at coordinate 11,473 of QMSS01000022.1, read as the reverse complement.
CTGATATGGGCTTTAACGTAGCATTGTTTGAGGAACATAAAAAAATTGGGTATCCTCTTAAATGCGCTGGGATTGTCTCACATAGAATCTTTAAATTTTCAGATATCCCTCCACAGGGGAAAATTGTGCAAAATAGGATACGCGGTGCGCATATACATTCCCCTTCCGGGAGGATACTAACTATTGGAGGGGACAAGGTTCATGCTTTTGTAATAGATCGTCCTAAACTAGATGAGGAGTTGGTAAAAAAGGCAGAGAAGTCAAATGCCGATATATTCCTACAGAGTAAAATGGTATATGCACGTAGAACCACCAAAGGCATTGTAGCAGAGCTAAAACAGGGAAACAGCAGCAGTTATGTGGAGCATGTAGAATGCGACCTACTTATAGGCGCAGATGGAGTTTATTCAAAAACTCGAGAAATATTTCAATTCCCACAGCCAACAGAAATCCTACATGGAATAGGAGTAGAGGTAACAAAAACCTGTTTAGATCCAAACTTTGTAGAAATCTTTTTAGGGAAAAACATCGCACCAGGCTTCTTTGCATGGATTATACCCACAAGTAGAGATGGATCAGAAGCCAGAATTGGGCTATGCGTAGCAGAAAAAAAACAAAGACATCCTCTGAAAAAACATCTCTCATTTCTTCTAAAAAACTCATTTGCATCCCATTTTCTATGCGATGCTGAAATTGTTAGACACACAGGGGGCTCTATTCCACTGGGGATGCTTAAAAAAACTGTTGACTCAAACATAATGCTTGTAGGTGATGCAGCAGCGCAGGTAAAACCTACTTCAGGTGGTGGTATATATACAGGATTGCTATGCGCCACATTATGTTCCTCCGTTGCAGCGGATGCTCTACAAAGAAAGGAGTATTCTCCATGGTCTCTTGGTAGGTATCACAGACTATGTATGGACAGAATAGGCCGAGAGTTATCAGTTGGTATGAAACTCAGAACACTATTCAAAAATTTAGATGATAAACAGATAGACAAATATGTTGAGATGCTTGATGATGAGAAAATACGTTATGTGATCTCTAAATACGGTGACATAGATTATCCCTCAAAACTTGTTTTTCCTCTGCTGAAAAAAAAACCATCTCTACTAACATTCATTCCATCACTGATAAAACAATGGTTATACTAAAAAACTCTGTGTTAACCCCCATTTTATAGGAGGAGTGATGAATAACATTTTTGATCTATCTTGATGAGGGTGGCGGTGGTGGTACATAGTAATCCTCATTTTCATATCCCGTATGCTCCACTGTTTTTTCTTCCTCCCTGACAACAACTTCTTTACCTCCTCTTCTTCTCCTGATCAGGTATATTATCAGCACTAGAACTACCGTGATTATTAAGCTGAGTATACAAGGTAGAAACACGCCCACGATGTATAATGGAGTAGCGGATAATTTACATGAGATAACACTCCATTTATCTGACTCATCAGAGTTGAAGGTAATCTCGATGTATTCCCTACCATCTCCTGTTTTGCCCTTTATCATTGCTTTCCCAACAGTGTTATTTGCATCTGCTTTCACTCCCTTAGGAAATATTATACGATATGTTACACTCTGATTTTCCATTCCTGTAAGGTTGAATTTCTGTATGGATATGCTGAAACTCGGTGGGAGCAGAGAAAGGTTAAAGGAGGTGGGATACAAACTATGTGAGTATGATGATATTGTGACAGGCAATTGCGCATCCATATTGGAAATGTCTCCATCCCATCTTATTGAATTGAAAAACATTTTTTTGTCACTATACCCCTTTATCTTCTGTTTTTCCAGTATTTTTCCTATTTTTTCTTCAAAAAGATTTTTTTTATTTGTCAGAAAACTGTTTACATCATTCTCGTTAAACACCTTCTCCTCTACACATAGTCTGAATGCATCTGAGTTTATGTATTTCATGTGCATCTTCCCAGGTAGACTGAATTCCTGCGGTATTTTTGCTATATAGATATCAATGTTTTCTCTTGCATCTACCGTTACGGTTAACTCTGTCTTTCCAGTAAAAAAACTAGGCAGATTTAGATCCATCTTATTTATGTCGATGTACACATATGTTTTTATCTCCTCCTGGGAGTATGTAGGTGCTGTGTCTGACATCATTTCTCCATGAATTGGGTTGCTTTGATTCCATTTGTAGATGTTTTTTCCATCTAGTGATATGTTATCTGGAAGCATGAGCGACCCGTTATATGGATATCCTATTTCATCGAGTTTGTCGCCAAAATTTATATCCTCCCTAGATATATTGGCTGTTGCACCTGCGTTGATTAACCCAAATACTGCTCTGATGGGTATTCTATATATCTGTAGATCTATGTTATTTTTGGTTAGCACTGCTTTTATAGATGGTTTGTTGTCCATACTTGTTATATTGTATGGTGTTGAGCAGTTGAATGTGGTCTGTGGATCCCAGCTGAAAGAGGGAGAGAAGCTCTGGTTGAAGGATGAGTTTTCTATATTTGCTACAATCTTTTCTTCTATAGATTTTATTGTTTTCTGATAGATGTCATCCCATGAAATAAAGTTGTTGTCGATAAATAGTCTTATTCCATCTGCTGGCACAAAATCTAGATTTGTAATAAAATCTGGTAAAATACCATATTTTTTTATATTTATTGTTTTGGCTAGTATATTGGTTTTTAGAACAGGTTCTTCTGTATCACGTAGATCAAGTTCAAAATCCAGGTAGATATCCTCGTTGTTTGATGCAGTGGTTGTAGGCTCAGATAGTTTGATTGATATCTCAGCAGTTCCTAGGGATTTTTCTCCTTTCCAGTTTTCTAAACTCCACCATATCCTATTCCCCTCCTCTACAGTCCCAGTGGTTCGTCGATATTCCATGCCCTCTGGAAGTATGATCGTGTATGTGTTATTCCATCCATTTTCTGCCTGAAGATCAAAAACATAGGATACTATGCCATCCATGTCTAAAACACCGTTGATGAAATCCTCAGAGTCTACAGATGCATTCAGTCCAAAAAATGCTGAGGACAGTTTTACCTGTACATCTCCATTGAATACCGCTGGTGGCTCATATGATACAATCCCTTTTTTTCCCTCAGGGTTTTCACTACTATATGTTGGCATCGAGAAGTTTAGAAGATCAGCATTTGGAAACATCCTGTCTAACTGGTTTTTAAGCATAAGATAAAGCTCATATCTAAGTGCCCCCATCTCCTGATCATCAGCAGCTCTTATCTCCTCAGCACTATAAGACTTATATGTAGTTAGTTTATGCACATTCATAGTAACATGTACAGATAGATCAACACCTGTTTCAAACTCTATATCAAAGAATGCTTCTACCCAACTATCTATCGTAGTATCATCTGCTAAAACAGAAGGAATTAGAAAAGCATTCATAAACAACAAACTTGTAAACATAACGCCTAAAATATTGTGGGTCTTTAGAAAAACCCTGGTTACATGCATCTCATCCACCTCACCTTAAAAATAAAGTAGAACACTCATATAAAAACTTTCTTACGAAACTCCTAAAAACCTAGTTCATATTTAAGGAAAGGATAAGCATAAAATGGGCAGGTATATACTTAGCGGCTCAGCATCTAAAACAGTTGCAAAAGATTTATCCAAACAACTAGGATGGCCTCTAGTAAAAACAGAAATAAAACGTTTTCCAGACAATGAACTCTACATACGTATTTTAGATGAGATAGAGGATGAGGACATAGTTGTTGTCCAAAACACCTATCCTGACAACAACATAATAGAACTCCTTCTACTCCAAGATGCCCTGTCAGAGGCAGGTGCGAACACAATCACGGTTGTAATACCCTACTTTGGCTACAGCAGACAGGACAAAAAATTCAACAAAGGAGAACCCATAAGCGCAAGAGCTATTGCAGAACATATAAGTCTACATGCATCCAAGACAATTATCATAGACCCCCACAAAAAACATATACTTGATTTTTTTAGAATACCTGCAGTCAGCTGCACGGCAGTATCAGAAATAGCCGAATATATCAAAAACAAGAAAAACAGCAACATTGACCTAGTACTCGCCCCAGATAAGGGAGCCTTAGAAAGAGCACAGATGGCATCCAATATAATAGACTGTGAATACGACTACATGGAAAAAACACGTATCAGTGATCATATAGTAGAAATAAAACCTAAGAATCTAAATGTGAAAAAAAAGAAAATCCTGATCATCGACGACATCATATCAACAGGTGGAACAATGGCAAAATCTATAAAAGAACTAAAAAGACAGGGTGCAGAAAAAATATATGTAGCATGCACACATGGCTTATTCATCGGAAACGCTGTTGAGAAACTACTCTCTGCAGGATGCGATGAAATCATATCAACTGATACCATACATAGTAAATTCAGCAAAGTAAAGATAGCATCCTGTGTAGCAAAAATATTAGAAGAAAAACTTTTAGATTGAAAAAAACGTAGTAGAGATTACCAGCTAAACAAAAAAGGAGAGAAAAAAGAAAGAGAATGAGGAGGTAAGTTATTTATAAGACTATAGATTTACGGTTGTAACCTATTCAACCCCTCTCCTTGGGTGAAATAAAAATGAGAAAGAGAGCATATACAAAAAAGACCATTTCATATGAGACAAAACATGTTTCTACAAAAAAAACATTTACAGAAAAAAAACCTTCTTTCTCTGAAAGGAACTGGTGGATCGCAGCAGCTTTAATAGGAATCTTTATACTCACATTGTTTTTAAACACATATTTCAATCTCTCATCAGGGACAGTCATTAACCCAGAGGGAAAAACACTAAGTGAAAGATTCTACCTTTCAGGTCCCGACCCATATTACAACATGAGACTGGTAGAAAACATTATAAAAACAGGGCAATATCCCTTCTATTCTTCGCCAGATCCCATTCTGAACTACCCTGTCGGGAGAAGTGGTGGCAGACCTCCCCTGCTGAGCATGTTGGCTATAGGGTTTAGTAGACTTCTACTTCCTTTCATGGATGAGACAAATGCAATTGGGTACTCTATGCAGTTTGTCCCTGCTCTATTTGGCGCCCTGCTTGTGTTTCCCGTGTATATTATAGGGGAGATGCTTTTTGGCAGAAAAACAGGTCTTACTGCAGCCTTGTTTGTTCCTCTGATACCAATTCACATAGCCTCTGGTCATGGCTCTGCATATTCTCTGTTCGACCATGATTCTCTAAACCTGCTGCTGTTTTTCATCATATTCTTATTCCTAATAAAAAGCCTTAAGGAGGAAGATATATGGAGATCCCTGCTATACGCCCTGCTATCAGGAGTAGCCTTAGGTGCCCTATCTCTAACCTGGGTTGAAGCCGACTTTATCTACGTTGTTGTTGCAATCTATGCAGTTGTACAAATGCTGATAGATATTTTTACAAGTAAGATAGAGCTAAAAGTAGCTAGAAACACATTAGCTGTTTTAGCTATGGGCTACCTTATCTATTTCCCTCTACGTATAGCCAAAATAGGGGGATTCAAAATAGATGTTTTCCTTTTTTCTTGGCTTCTAGTAGCAGCCCTTGGAGTCATATACCTCTTCCTCTCTAGAAAGAGGATTCCATGGGTGATATCACTGCCGTCTATTTTCTGTATCGCTGGCATTACACTTGTATTTCTATATTTTGTTAGATATCTGTCCTCATATATCACCTTTCTGTCTCCTCTTTCAAAACTTGCTAATGTATTATATGGTAAGGGTATTTATGGAAATAAGGTGTCTCAAACTATTGCAGAGGCAGGTACATATAGTATTAGTAGAACAGTGATGTCCTATGGACCTATTCTCTACTGGTTAGCATGGGCTGGTTTTTTCCTACTTATATATTTCTATTTTAGAAGCCATCGAAGAGAGTATCTATTTTTCATAATACTGTTTCTGATAGAGATGTGGCTTACATCTGTTGCTGGTCGTTTTCTAAATGATTTGGTCCCAATTGTTGCATTGCTGGGTGGATGGACTGTATGGCTTGTTATAGACAAGATTGATTATAGACGTATGCTTAGAAACATTAGGGGAGCAGGTGGAGGTTTTCGCGGTCTGCGCAAGGGGGTAGATGTTATCCATGTTTTTGGTATCCTTTTTGTTTTGCTCATATTGTTGTCTAACTCTGTTCTTGCATTAGATGCGGCAGTACCAGGTGTTAAAAAACAGGCTATTTTTGGAAAAAATTATTCTGGTGCATTTGGTTTGACATCCTATAAAGAACAGTATTGGGTGGATGCTCTCTCCTGGCTTAGCATACAGGACTCTGACATTCCAGATCATGTTAAAAGACCTGCTTTTATTTCCTGGTGGGACTACGGTTTTTATGAATCTGCTGTCGGTGGACATCCAACGGTTGCTGATAACTTCCAGAGTGGTATACCTCCTGCGGCTAACTTCCATACTGCTACTAGTGAGAAGGAGGCGACCGCTGTTCTGATCATTAGATTACTGGAGGGAGCTGCTAAACATAACGATGGGAAGATATCCTCTGATATAGCTGATGTTTTAGAAAGATATGTTGGAAAAAACAACACGGTTAATATAACTACTTGGATAGAGGAGCCTACAACTGCTCCATCCTACATGGCTCCGATTGGTGAGGAATATGATGAAGAGCTGAGTAAGAGATATAAGGTTGGAGAGCAGTGGCCTGAAAACGCATTTTATCATGATATAACCAGTCTGTTGTTGAAGTTGGATGATGAAAATATTACATGGTTATATCATGAGATTCAGAATGTTACAGGTTATAGTATACGCTACTACGGCGTCGAAGGCTATGACAAGCAGATATTCAACATTTTCGCATTCTTAGCAGATAAAAGCATCGTTCTACCTGCGTTTAAATCAGGTGGTATGAAACTTAGTAACCCCGAGGATGATTTTATCAAAGTACGTTATGTGGGATACCGCTTAGATCCAGATGGATCAAAAACTAATGGTGAATGGGCGGCTAGCGAGCTAAATGATATGCCTCGAGATGAGAGAAGCCGAATTGTAATTACTGATACCAAAACAGAATACAAGCCAGCCTACTATAAAACCATGTTCTTCAGAGCATATATGGGGAACTCCCCCTCTAGAGACAATTTGCAGCTCCCCTGCTGGGGTATGAAGCATTTTTATGCTGAGTACATATCAGATATATCAAAATACCCCTATTTCAGAGGTACAAGCGCAGTTGTCATAGCTAAATACTATGAAGGAGCATACATCAATGGCACAGTTACCTTCATGGATCAACCAGTAAATGCTCAGGTAGTGATTCAGAAAAATATCACCCACTATGGAACAAATATTCCAATTGATCATGACAAAACCAACACCACTATTGACGGCTATTTTAGTTTGATAGCACCCGCAGGTAATATAACCCTTCAAATCCGCAGATACCCGGAGTTGGGGATCAACGCATTTCAACTAAAAAATGTTACATTTGACAGCAAAGATGATCCAGAGCTGGCGCCTATATCTGATGATGAAGCTATGCGTAGACCTGGTACAAACTACAGACGAACTTTGAACATAACCATATCCCCCTCCCACATAGAAGGATATGTTTACATTAATAAAGACAACAATGAGACATACAATGCATCATCTGATGAACCGATACCTCATGCAAATATAACACTCATAGAAATTGAAGAATTTGATCCTAAAACTGGAGGTATAAACCAAACAGGAACAATACAGAGATTCACAACAGATGAAAATGGGCATTACAACACCTCATCAGATTTAATGCCTGGTATATACCTCATAAGAGCGACATTTAATGATTTTGTTATACATGAAAGCTATATACGTGTGCATCCTGGAAACAACAGCTACAACATATCCAAACCAAAACCCTCTTCGGTTCAAGGATATGTCTACTATGATTCAAACAACAATGATGAATACGACGCTGGAGAAGAAATGAATGGCGTAAACATCACGCTTTTCTATGAGAAACCCGATGGAAAAAGAAAACAAGTTGCAGTCCTCACAACAAACAAAACAGGTGAATACCACTTCCAGCAGCTTATCCCAGGAAAATATGTTGTCAATGCCACAAAGATCAACCTCACAACAAAAAATCTTGACTACGAGACAGAAGAAGAAATCACACTTGAAGAAAACCAAACAACAACATTCAACATATCACTCAAACTAGCATCAGTCACAGTAAAAGGATACACCAAGTATGAAAACAAAGCGATAAAGGAGATTTCCATACTATTCCTACCAGATAAAAACACAAAAAACAACACCGCTATCAGAAAAACTGCTAAGTCAAATGAAACAGGATACTATCAGGTAAAACTCATACCCGGAGTTTACAATATATCGGTAGATGAAAGAGGAAAACAAGGAATATACTCCTTCCATGACCAACTCATTACACACCTGGGTGAGGGTACCAGATATCTCGACATAACACTAACCAAAATGTCAGTCACAGTAAGCGGCAACACAACATATGAAAACAAAAGTATAGGCAATATCACAATCAAATTTATACCCGATCTGTCTGTTAAAAACAACACTGCAGAATACACTGAAATCACATCAGATAAAAATGGATCGTACACAGCAGAGCTGATGCCTGGCTGGTACAATGTCACAGTAAATGAAACCATAAACGAAACAGGACAAAACATAACATACATCTTCAAAGGACATCTAGAACTAAAAACCGAAGAAAAACAAAGAATCCTAGAAATCATGCTATCGAAAGAAGAATAAAAAAATCAGTTCCCCCTCCCTTCTTTTTTTGCTCATAAAAAAAATCTCCTTTCCTCATCCCCCATCTTCTTTCCTCCCATACAAAATCAAAAATTCGAAAGAAATCTTTTTTTGAGAAAAAACTTATTGTTTAAATACATCAAACCCATAATACCACGATTGGAACTAACTATGATGCTTAGATTGGAGGAAGGAATAAAGGCAGTAAAACTAGCTCGGCAGACCATAGAAGACTATGTAAAAAAAACCGTGGCACCCTCCCAACAGAGAGTAACGGATTTAGAAAATATTTTCAATGAAAAAAGAGGAGTATTTGTAACTATACATACCTTTCCAGAACATGATCTACGAGGATGCATAGGCATACCAGAACCAATAATGCCATTAAAAAATGCTATAATAGACTCAGCTAAATCAGCAACACATGATCCACGTTTTCCACCATTAGCAGAAAAAGAGTTGGACAGCATAATCATAGAAGTAACAGTTTTGACAAAACCAGAGGTAATCAAAGTTAGCAACCCAAGAGACTATCTGTCTCAGATAAAAGTTGGAAGAGATGGACTGATAGCTGAGCAGGGATTCTACAGAGGGCTGCTTCTACCACAAGTACCAGTTGAACAAAAATGGAGTGTAGAGGAATTTCTCTCACATACCTGCATGAAAGCAGGATTACTACCAGATGCATGGTTTGATAAAAACACAAAAATATACAGGTTCACCGGACAGATTTTCACAGAAACCATTCCAAGAGGAAATATAATGGAGAAAAAACTGTGATGGATCAGACAATTGAGGGAAAAATATATCTAAATGGACGATTTGAAGAAGGCTGCATTGGAATAAAAGATGGAAAAATAACTGCCATCAAAAAAATATTAAAGGGGGATGAACACTACAGCTTCAGCCATCAGCTCATACTACCTGCAGCTATAGACCTACATGTACATTTCAGAGAACCAGGTTTTACATACAAAGAAGATTTCTATACAGGATCAAAAGCCGCAGCATATGGAGGCATATCCTGCTTTTTCGACATGCCGAACACAAACCCTCCAACGACACATACCAATAATGTTTTAGAAAAAATAAGATATGCTTCAAAAAAAAGCTTTGTCGACTACGGCATATATGCTGGTATCATAGATAATAACATCGATGAGGCAAAAAAACTATCGGAATACTGCAATGGATTTAAGATATATCTAGGAGATACCACAGGTTCCCTACAATTGGATGAACAAAAACTAGGAGATGTATTAGAGGAAATAAGTTCATTGAACAGACCTGTATTGATACATGCTGAAAGCAACAAATGCCTCCAGCAGCATAGAATCACTGAAGACAATCTACAGGATCATATCCGCTCGCGCCCAGCAGAATGTGAGGAAAATGCTATCAGAAACATACTACTTTCATCTAAAACAACAAAGAAACCATTGAAAATACATATATGTCATTTATCATCATGCGAGGGATTTGAGATCCTAAAAAAGCATCCACCTAACATCACCATAGGTGTTACGCCACATCATCTACTACTAAATATCGAAAAAATAAGTAAAAGATATCAGACACATTACAAGGTCAACCCACCTATCAGAACCAATCTCGACCAGGAGACCCTATGGTATGGAATCCAAAAAGGTTTTATCGACATATTAGAATCTGATCACGCACCACATACCCTACAAGACAAGGAAGCGGAGTTCATGGATGCACCTGCAGGTGTCCCAGGTGCCGAAACCATGCTTCCCCTTTTTCTAGCAGAGGTTAAAAGAAATAATCTAAGCCTCAAAAAACTAGTATCAATGCTATGTGAAAAACCTGCTGATCTGACAGGTGTTCCTAAGGGGAGAATAGAGATTGGCAGAGACGCTGATCTGATCATAGTTGATCTCAAAGAAGAGATAAAAAACATTAGAGCAGAGCATCTTCATTCTAAATGCGGATGGACCCCCTTCGAGGGGATGAAGGCATTATTTCCAAAACACCTATTTGTAAGAGGCGAGATAGTTATCGAGGACCATGCCCTAGTTGGTGCACCAGGACATGGAAAACACATACAACCTAGTCAGTACATCCGAATGTGAAAAAACGCCAAAGAAGAATTCATCTTCCAGGAAAAAAACACTCCAATTACTTCTATTATTTAGATGATTTTGCCTTCTTATCTCTGCCAAGGGACACATCCTTCTCCTTTTTACTAAAATTTGCCCCAAAAACATCAGTAACCTGTTTTTAACTCCTGATAGCTAATAATCCTACGTTTAACAACATTAAGAAAAACACGAGCAGCAATATCCTTATTTGCATCAAGAAAAAAGATGGTTTTTACCATACAGCCTAACCTTACAAATACTAGGGAAATATTTTTTTAAACCAAATATTTATTTTTAGTACTAGAAAAAGAACGAACAGCAAAACCATTCTTTAAAATCTTCTGTAAAAGACAAAGGGTTTCACCACGGATACCTGGCCAACCACATGGACTACTAGGACAATCCTTTGTTATTCTATAAACAGTGCCTTTTCTTATACCATCATAATATGTATCTAGAGTGGTGATGATGATAAACCAGAACCGTATAGAACGGTATCATCCTGAGATACGTCCAAAGGAGGCACATATGCGTGGTATCAAAAAACTTCCGGTGTGATACTAGGTTTTTCCAAATCAGGGGAGTGATTCATAATTACCTGAGGAGACATATGACATTGGGGTGTGACACCATCACAATATTCT
>QMSS01000021.1 GCA_003649715.1 Thermoplasmata archaeon | reverse complement strand
GTCACAGGACCAGCCGGCATGGCTATTGTTATACTAATATCAGCAGTTATATGCGTAGGCGGATCAATCTCTGGAGATCTTCTACAGTCCATGGCATGTGGACAGATGATAGGTGCTACACCAAAAAATTTGCAGATCTCAATGACATTTGGAGTAATAGCTGTCTCAGCAGTGGTAGGCATAGTAATAGGTGTTCTTCATCAGGCATTCACCATTGGAAGTAGAGAACTATCAGCACCACAGGCTTATCTGATGAAAGGAATAGTACAAGGTGTTCTCGGGGGAGAAATGCTATGGCCCTATGTAGTCGCAGGAGCAGTATTAGCACTTGTGCTAATACTTATAGATTTACCAGTTCTACCAGTTGCTATAGGTATATATCTACCATTCACTTTGTCAATACCAATTTTTATCGGAGGCATGGTACGGCATTTTACTGACAATACTTTAAAGAAAAAATATGGATACCCGGAGGAGGAAGTCAGCGACTGGGAACTGGCCATAAAACATACTGATATAAAACCAAGGGAGAAGGCTATAAGAACTGGATTGTTGTTGACAGCTGGATTAGTAGCTGGAGAGGCACTAACAGGAGTACTCGTAGCAGTGCTCATCATCACTGGTATAGATCTACGGATATGCAACAATGCTCCATGGTGGCCTGGATTACTAATATGGATCTACATCGCAGTATTACTAGCATACATACCATTAAGAGAAATCATGCAAAAGAATGATAATCAGAATATAGGCACAGAGAGGAAATAAACTGAACAATTTTATACAATAGAAGAATAAAACCAAGGTTTTATAGCCTCTTATCTCTTTCTACACCATTATTTGCCTGGAACAAACCGTAGTCTCATGATATCACAGAGGATATCAGAAAAAGATAGATGGAAATATACAAAAAAAAATTTTTATCTCATAATAGGACTACCCATTATCTTTTGGGCTCTCGCGTTTCCGTTTATCAGAATAGGATTAAGATATCTCTCACCTGTGAACCTCACAATTCTACGTTTTCTTGTAGTATGTATTGTCTTCATTTTTACTCTACTTTTTATGCCTAAAAAGTTTTCAAAACTCCACATAAGTGATATTCCATCTATCTTCCTATTGGGATTTTTTGGAGTAACAGTATATCATCTGGGACTAAACTATGGTGAGCAATATGTGTCAGCAAGCACTGCGAGTTTAATAATAGCTTTTATACCGATACTAGTAGTTATCCTAGCTGCTTTTTTCTTAGATGAAAAAATAAAGCAGAATATGTTTTTTGGCATCATTCTTTCATTACTTGGAGTTGTAATACTATCTATTTCAGGAAGCGACACCAGAGCATTTTTTGAGGGAACGTATGCTGTGGGTGTTCTCACAACGTTTATAGCCGCATTAATGGGTGCTATCTATACTGTTGCTGGAAAAAAACTATTGAAACGATATTCACCTCTTTCGCTTACTGTGTATGCAATGCTTTTCGGCAGCTTAGGTTTGATCCCATTTTTCACTCCATCTCTGTTAACTGAAATAAAAAGTATGACTGTAGAGGGATGGACAGCAGTTATATTCCTAGGGGTGTTTTCCACTGTGATTGGATATGTTTTGTGGTATGTGGCCCTTGAGATAAAAAATGCTTCAGAGGTAAGCATGTACCTCTACTCGATACCTATCCTATCAACAATAATAAGTTGTCTATTTTTTGGAGAGAAAATAACAGTTCTATTCATATTAGGAGGTTTTTTGGTGATCAGTGGATTAATCATGGTAGACAAGTATAGTAGATAGAACTTTTAGGAATATTCAAAAAGGCAGTGAGCATAAGATGATGGAAAAAGAAAATACGAGATTTTTTATAGATTTTAATATATTTTTAGAGAAAAATTATGTCAAAAAGAAAAGTATTTATATACACAAACCGGAACGAAGAAGATGATTATGAGATACTACTCTTACTTTTCCAATGATGAAAAAGAGACTTATGAACAATTATTAGGCTAACGCATAGGATAGGCATCTCAGAAAATGCAGCGGTTGAAACCAAAAAACATCAACGAAGTGATGGTTATCTGGCAAGATGAAAGAGACGGAAATAAGGAGATATACTACAAATACAAATATACAGGTCTATACAGAGATAGTTAGAAACTATCCAAGTATACATAACTATGTCTCATAGAAAAAAGATTTTTTATACACCACAATTTTCTGTCACAAGTTGGCAAGTTGATATCACAAAGATGATAGATACACTCATATAATAAAAAATAGTTTTTAAGAAAGAAAATTTTTTGGAGGTTGCCCAATTAGTTTGATTAAACATGTACTAACACCTACTGCTTCAGAGGCACTGAAATTCATAGAAAAATATCATAGATCAACGGCAGACAAAACAATACTCATTATCATAGGAGAGTGTTTGATCAACTATCATGGACGAGCTAGATCATTGCTTGACTGGGGAGAAAGAATTGTTATGATAAAACAAGATGGGACAATTATTGTCCATCAACCTGTAATGCGTGAACCAGTGAATTGGCAGCCTGCTGGAACAATCACACGTTTCGACATAAAAAACCATCTCCTAAACATGAAATCCTATCACACTCATCCACCTGAGAAAATGAATATATCTTTCCGCGATATAAAAATAATAGTAGTGGCATCCCTGCATGACCATGCACAACTTTTGATCTCAGGTATGGAAACAGATATAGTCAATGAGATAGTCAGCAACCCAGGAGTTATTGAGGAGGGTCTTCGTATTAGTAAACGAGAGAAACATGTAAAATCAGGTATTATAGACCTATTCGGATATGACAAAAATCATGTGCCTGTAGTGATTGAAGTGAAAAGAAGCCAGGCAACCATTAGTGCAGTTCAACAACTTCGGATGTATGTCAATGACATGAAAAGAGACATAGAAACTGCAAATGTACGTGGTATACTATGCGCACCGAAGATTCCCGATATGGTGAAAAAACTGCTATCTGATTATGGTTTGGAATGGAGAGAGGTTGAGAGAAGGATTGTGTTGCCAGATGATAAGCAAAAAACACTAAAGGATTTTTAAAAACTATAGCAGCAGAGTCTTAGATTTTAAATAAATGACAAAAAAAGCTTCTTGGATATGCCAGATTCTCTATATGTAATAGGTGTGAGAAAGACCCAAACTTAATGTTGACAATTTATCTAAAAACTAAACGTTGTATTCCTCCAAATCTTTTGGATGTACCTAGGTTTTTACACTAGGAACAAGAGGTTATGAATCTGCTGAACTAGAACTATGTCGAACAAGTTCTCTTATCCAGTCACCTACAAAAAATATTTCCATAGCAGCCTTCATATCATCAAACTCCTCATCAGTTGTGATATCGCCTACTAATCTCATATACATCTCTCAACCCAAATCAAACTAAACATCTCACATGTTATACTCTCATACTAATAATATATAAATATATCGTGGAAGATTGTCAAAATGACATTTAATACAATCATCCACCTCTAGATACAAAGGTCCTAAAAAAACAGAATGGAGGGTCTTAACTAATTTAAACAAAAAAAATATAATGCATGTCAAAAGCTCCTCTCTTTCCCATTTGAATTCATTCTAAAATATAAACATGTTTCTTTGTTCTTTGTTTTTTTCTAATAAAGAAAAAAACTGATTGGATGTTATCAGGCGGGATAGACTAGATTTAGAGGGAAGGAGTAAGAAATCATTATATAAAACGTTTCTAATTTCCTCAGCAAGGGACTATGAATACAATAAAAAGCTATGACTACACAGTTGTTGAGAAAAAATGGCAGGATAAATGGTTTAAAGACAGGATATATGAGGCAAAAAAAGATGGGGGAAAAAAATTCTTTATCCACTTTGCCTACCCTGGCGTGTCGGGTTATCTTCATGTTGGACACATGAGAGGATTCACGTATTGTGATATCATAGCTCGATATAAGAGGATGAGTGGATACAATGTTTTGTTTCCTGCAGGGTTTCATGCATCAGGTATTCCATCAGTAGCCTTTGCAAAAAAAGTAGAACGGGGAGACAGAGAAACAATTGCTCTTCTTCAAAAAAATGGATGCTCAGATGAAATCATCAAAAAACTAAGCGACCCCAGAGAGGTAGTACATTATTTCAGCAAAGTATATGTTGAGGACTACTGGAAACGATTTGGTTTCCTCATAGACTATTCACGTCTCATGGACACAATATCTAAGGGGTACAACAGATTTATACAATGGCAGTTCCACAAGCTTTATCAGAAAAATCTGCTCATTCAGAAACCACACTTTGCTCCATATTGCCCGCAATGTGGACCAGTTGCCGTGGATAAATCAGAAACTGATGTATCAAAGGGAGGAAATGCTGAGATACTTGAATTCACCATCATCAAGTTCAAGATGAGAGATGGAACGATATTACCTGCAGCCACACTCAGACCAGAAACCATCTTTGGTGTCACAAACATGTGGGTTAACCCTGATGCCATCTATCAGAAGATAAGGATTGATAATGAAATATGGATATGCTCCAAGGAATGTACAAAAAAACTTTCTTACCAAATGGAAAACATAGAATTGCTATATGAAGAAGTGAAAGGAAAGGACCTTGTGGGTAAAACCTGTTTTGTGCCACTGATAAACAGGGAGATCCCCATTCTATCTGGAACATTTGCAGACCCAAATATAGCTACAGGACTAGTTATGTCCGTACCAGCTCATGCACCCTATGACTGGATTGCATTGGTTGAATCAAAGAAAGATATTGATCCTATACAGATAATCGATGTCAAGGGATTTGGAACAAACCCTGCTAAAGAGGTATGCGAACAGCTAAATATACACAGCCAAACAGAAACAGAAAAACTTGATCAAGCAACCGAGATACTATACAAAAAAGAATTTCACACAGGTTTCCTCAATGAAAACTGCGGTGTATATGCTGGCATAAAGGTATCTGACATAAAGGATCAGGTAAGAAATGATCTGATAGAAAAAAAACTTGCAACTGTTATGAGAGAATTCTCCGAGGAAGTTATCTGCAGATGTGGAGAAAAAGTGGTTATAAAACAGATACCAGATCAATGGTTTATCAAATACAGCGATGAGAATCTCACAGAGATGTCAAAACAACATGTATCCTCCATGAATATATACCCACAGGAATACAAGGAGGAGATGCCAAAAGTATTAGAATGGTTTGACGACCGAGCAGTCATCAGAAAGGGATCCTGGCTTGGCACAGAATTCCCTTTCAAAAAGGACTGGATAATAGAACCCATCTCAGATTCAACATTATATCCCGCATATTATATTGTATCCAAATATGTAAACGAAAACAAAATCATCTCAGATGAAATGACAAATGAATTCTTCGACTACATCTTTCTAGGTATCGGAAAAGCAAAAAACAACACATGGAGAACAATAAGATCCGACTTCGAATACTGGTACCCCGTTGACATAAACCTCGGAGGAAAAGAACATAAAACAGTACACTTCCCCGTATTCCTAATGAACCATGTAGCAGTCATGCCTGAGAGAAAATGGCCAAAGGGCATATTTGTACACTGGTGGGTCACACAAAAAGGTCGGGAAAAAATCAGTAAATCAAAAGGAGGAGCAGAACCCATTCCACAGGCAGCAACCACATATGGCGTAGATGCAATGCGTCTCTACTATGCACATGTCGGCTCACCATTTGTCGATGTAGAATGGGATCCAGAGGTTGTAAACAAATACAAAAACAGGATCATAAACATCTGGAAGTTCATAAATCAGCTAATAAAAACCAGATCAACAAAAGAAGACAAACATCTAGACAAATGGCTGAAAAGCATCATAAACAGAAGGATACAAAAAATAATTGATGCATTCGAAAAATATGACATACGCGTTGCATCTAACGAAATCTTTTTCGAAATACAAAAAGACCTACAATGGTATCTAAAAAGAAACGGAGGAAACAAAAAACTACTAGAAGAAACCATAACAACATGGATAAAACTAATGACACCAATAATACCCCATCTAGCAGAGGAAATATGGCATATACTTGGTAGAAAAAACTACATATCAAACGAAACATACCCCACACCCAACCCGATGGACATATCAGAAGAAGACGAGCTTGGAGAACAACTAATATCACAGACCATCAAAGACATACATGAAATCCTTAAAGTAACTAGAATAAAAGCAAAAAAAATACACATCTATACAGCATCCTCCTGGAAACATAAAATGATGCAGCAAGCAATAGAATTAGAAAAAGAAAATAAACTCGACATGAAAAACTTGATGAAAACAGCCATATCTGAACTAGAGATGAAAGACCTTGGCAAAGAGGTTTCCAGCTATGCAAATAAAATCATTGGAGAAATCAAAAAAATGAATGAAAGCGACAAAAAACAATACACAATCCCTATAGATGAAAAAAAACATCTCGAACAATCAGTCGATTTTCTCAAAAAAGAGTTCTCCACCGATTTTGAAATACATAAGGCTGATGAAAAAAACATTTATGATCCCATGAAACGGGCGAAACTCGCAGTACCTTTACGACCAGCTATATTCATAGAATAAAAAACATAAAATTAGTTTCTGAACCCAAGTGGATTATCTACTTTTCCGCCATCCCATATACAATACAATTGTTGTAACAAACAATATCCCCAGGGAGGCTATCATTGTTATAATCAGAGTTAGAGGGAAAATGTTTATTCCTGCAGAAAACACTGGTGATTCACCGATATTACCTGCAGCATCCTCTGCAACAAGTCGGAATTGATAATATCCGTTTCCATTCTTAGCAGTGAATCTCCATTCAAATGGTGAGGAACCTATTTCATCTCCATATCTAGTCCAGTTCCCCCATCTGATGTTGTCACTGGAATATCTATAGTACAGCTCCATCTTTTTTATTCCACTACCATTCCTATCATATGCAGATGCATTTATGATAAAGGAGTTATCCCAATGCCATCCAGGGGTTATATCAGAAATATCAAGATAAGTCTCAGGTGGGGATACATCCTTTTTTATCCTGAGTGGCCTGTCCTCCTGGTATGTATCTATATGGTTTCCACTGTAGTCAGTTAATCTGAAATATAGATAGTATTCTTCACCTTCTACCATCTCATCCCAATGTTCTTGATGTATACTCCATGTGGCATTGTAACTGTTTTCATTTACATCAGATGCTATTTCCGTCCATTCAACCTCAAAATTGAGTCTATATTCGATTTTATAGAGTAGAAAATCGTCGCTAAAAACAATAGTGTTTTCACCTGAGAACATTGGTGTGGAGTTAAACCAGTAAATCCTGTTTTCATCAAAATCTGGTTCATATGGCGATGTCGTGTCCAAGAGAAAAGATATATCTCCTTGTTCAGGGAAATCCTCTGTGTTGCCTGCTAGATCTGTTGCTATGGAACATAGCTCATAGTAGCCACTTCTGTTGCCATTGAAACTCCAATTCATCGTTATGTTTTCTTTTGGTGAGCCATCAACATTTGTTTTATTGAACAATATCCAGCTTCCTGAAAAATCATTGTTTTCTGAGTACCTGTAATATAAGGATAGAGATATTAGGCCGCTGAGATTATCCATAGCTGTGGCTCTTATTTCAATGGGCTGGGAATTGTAACTGGAAATATTTGAATCTTCTAGCAATACGTGTGAGCTTGGTTTGATCAGGTCCTTGTTAAATGTTATGAATCCAGTATATACTCTGTTGCCTGCTAAATCCTTTATCGTGAAGTTTATACTTTTTATATCACTGATTTCCTGACTGATACTGAGATCTGATATATTAGAGATCAATGTTGCCTCATGAACACCATTGGATAGGCTGGTGTTTATGTTAACTGGTCCATATGTAGTAAGGGTTCCGTTTGAGACATACCTTATGTAGTATTCAGCTGAATTAATGTTCAGACCAGATACACTGTCACTCACATTGATGGAACAGAGAGGTGTGTTTGAGTTAATCCATCTGCCACCGGGTATGAAGCTGTTTATATCAAATGTTGGAGGACTGTCCTCCTCAGTCCAGGTTACATACCATCTGTTCAAAATTGGGTTCTGAGAACGGTTTTCTCTGAAAAACTCGGCGCATAATCTTATGACATTGTTGTTGACTAGTGTAGAATTGGATATATCACCACTGCTAATGTTGATGTCGTACATCAGAGTGTTGTATTCTTCATTTAGTATACTGAACTTGATGTTGCCTCCAGTGGAGTTATCATATTCTACATGAAATTTATCCCACCAGTGATGTTTTGGTAAATGTACAGGTATAGAAATTACACGGGCTTTTGTGTTATCTGTATGAGATCCAATGGCAAACAGCCTGTTTTCTCCATCATTGTTTATAGTACTTACATATAGCAGTCCATCGGCGATTATAGGAGATGATAATGCGACATTCCAGTCATCAGCTGTGCGTGCAGCATCTCCATGCCATATCTCCGTTCCAGATGACTCGTTTATGGCATAAACTGTTCCATCTCCTGCTACAACATAGACTACTCCATCAGCAACAACAGGAGATGACACCATGATGGTGGGCACTAGACCAAAGAATGTGGTTGATGTTGCATTGAAAACCCATTTTTCATCTCCACTTTCAGCATCTAATGCATACACCATTCCATCTGATGATACTGTAAATACTATTCCATCATGAACCACAGGTGTAGAAGCTGATATCATACTATAGGTTAGGAACTGGGATATATTAAAAACAAAGATTTTTGGTAGATTTTCTATCATAAAATCCTTTTTTCCAATAGTCTTGTTCCACAATATTTCACCATTGTACTGATCTATTACGAATATTTGTGGTTTCCAGCTAAAGGATGATTGATTAAACTTTTTTGCAAGAACAAAAACTTTCCCATCATAGACTACAGGGGATGATCTACCGACTGCTCCTATGCTAATGTTCCATATTTTGCTACCAGTGTCTTCGTCAAATGCAAACAAGCTGTTGCCACCAATGTTTTCACAGCCTACAAAAACCATGTTGTCAGAAACAGCAGGGGTAGATAAGCTACCTGCAGGTAGATCTGCCTCCCATAATATATCGCCATTGGAAACATCTAATGCAAATATCTTATTATTGCCACCCCGGAGAGATGAAATGCTAGGGATTAGATAAAATAGGGGGTTACTAAGTTTTTTTAGATAAAACAGGGGTGTATTCCAGCCTTTACTGTTCCATGACGTGATAAAAATTTTCCCATGAGATACTGTAGGTGGGGCTGAAAAACATATTGATCCAGCGAATGTTTTATTCCAAAACTCATGTGATAGATTATTTTTGTCCAATGCATATATTATGTTGGATCTGTCTAACTCACCTGTGGCCACAATAACAAAATCATCAATAATAGCAGGTGACATTTCTACAGAGTATTTCAACAACTTACTCTCATCTATTGGTTCATTGATTACTCTGCCACTAGGTATATCGAGGTCAAACGCGTATATACGCTTATATTTCGATGATGCTATGAATATTCTGCCATGGCTAAGTACAGGGCTGCAAAATTTTCCACCGACACCATCATAGGTGTACCATCCTATATCATACTTTTTGGGACCGAAACCCTCATATACCCGGTTGTTATCAAGTGTTTTTCCAAAAAATGGCCAGTCACTATAAAAATCACTCATGTTTATCCTATTATGGGCTATGTTTATACCAACTCCCTCATCTATTCTGAGAACGCTAGAGAAATTATCCTGGAAACGATTTTTTTCCACCTGCCATGTTACAGCCCAGCTGTACAGACGTGGTGAGATCGATAGATCATTTGTATGAAAAATTGCTTTTAGGACTATACTGTAATAGGTATTGGTTGGTAAAGAAGAAATGTCTATGGGTGAATATGTAAATCCATCTGAGTTGCCAGGCAATATTGAGTCATTAACTGGTTTTAAACTGCTGCTATCTAAAACCTGTATTCTAACGCTTGATACATTGGTTGCTTTTGATCCTTCCCAGAAAATGTTTTCCCATCTCGCTAACTTGATGCTCTGCGGAATCAAAGTTGTGTTGGAATATGGTCCAATTGGTACTGATACCGCATAAGCATCTGAAAGATAAGTCGTACCGCCTCTTATCCTTATCTTGACATAGTCAGTATATAATGAACATGACTCCAATGGTTCTTCAGGTATCACAAGCAATGCAAAATCAATGCAGTTGTCTCTGCTGCCTATATATTCTTCTACATTACCATCAAGACTATATGATATTGTCTGAGGATGCTGAGATGTACCTGTAGCATCGTAGTCCTCCTCCTCTATCCATCTCTGTAACTTAGAGAATCTAAACATATACAGCTTTATTTTAGAAACATTATCGGTATATCCACGCCAATAAAAGTCAATTCCCTCTATCTGATCTGCTTTTTCATCTAATTTAAATCTAAAATGCTGAACAACAGTGAAAATTGTTTTATACATGTACGAGGGGGTTTTGGACTGAGTAACCTTACCATCATACTGTTTTTTTATCCCCTCATAGTCAATTTCTTGTTCAAAAAGGATTTTTCTTAAAAATTTTGGAAATATTGGTATACCATATGGTGCGAAGAGAGCAGCATCGAATGCCTTATGATCGGAGGGTGTTTGATTAAAATCATATGTGCGATTAACATGACCTGTTTCTAGTATGATCTGTCCATTTGAGACATTACAATGTCTCATTTCTTGTAGTCCCTTTGTATTTTCGAAGGTGTCAATCCAAACTCCATCTTCTTTATCTATAAATGGTGTTGTCTGTGAGGAACCTATTGTTGAGAGATTTATATACAGCAGAAGTATGATTATTCCAATGACAGTCGCCTTATGCTGTGCCATTCTAAGTCTCATACTACATTCTCCACAGCTAATTTAATTTATTAGTATTTATATTATTGAACCTCTTTAAATATTTTAGGGTATTTATATCCTGTATACTACCGTGAGCAACACATCTAATCCTATTTTTTACATCTAAATCATTTTTCTTCTAACACACGTATCTTACAACACATCCTTATTTTAACCCATATTATTTTTATTTATGTTTATTTATGGATCAATTGTTTATATACTAGTTTTGGAGCAGTTTTTTGACTATAAACCATGCTGTCTGCCATCAGGAGTTCAGGAGTCTATCAAATTGTTAATGTAGACTCTTATTAATAAGTTTAGTTACTTTTTACAGCAAATTTTAGAAAATAATGACATTGGTTGCTTATCTAAGTATTAGTTGAATGTCCATCACATTTGTGCCAGTTGGACCGGTTATGAGTAGATCTTTTAGCTTTGAAAAAAATTCATATGAGTTGTTGTCCTCCAAAAACTTCCTGGGATCGAGTCCAATGTTTTGTGCCCTTCTCAATGTGAACCCATCTGCTATTGCACCTGCTGCATCACTATTTCCATCTATTCCATCTGTTGCAAATGAAATAAAAAGCAGGTCTGTACCAGCAATGTACTCAACAGCAGCTAAGACCAACTCCTGGTTTCTTCCTCCCAGTCCATGACCTTTTACTGTGACAGTTGTTTCTCCTCCAGATATTAAGGCGGTTTTATCATATTTAGAATAAAGATGTTGCTTTGCTCTCTCAATTAGATTCATCGTAGCATTTCTTGCTTCACCCATGAGACGGGTGGTCAATATCATTGGATTATACCCTAATTTTTGTGCTTTTTGATAAGCTGCTCTGCATGCAGCTTCATTGTTTGCTACTATATAGTTGAAAACATTTTTAAAAACAGGATCATCCTCCTTAGGTGTCTCTGGAATGTATCTCTGGATACCTTGTTCTATGACCCATCTGACATCATACGGTATTTTGTTCCATAATCCATATTTTTTCAAAACTTTTTTTGCATCAGAAAATGTTGTAGAATCTGGAGATGTCGGTCCTGAGGCAATAAATTCTATGGGATCATCGATTATGTCAGAAATAATAAAGGATACTATAGGGCATCTAGCTGATTTTATTAGCTGCCCACCTTTTACATGAGATATATGTTTTCGGATAGTGTTTATCTCGTTGATATCTGCACCTGATTTTAGCAGTAGATTTGTAGTCTGCTGAAGATCTTTAAGGCTAACACGTGGTTTACACAGAAGTGCTGATCCACCACCAGATATTAAAACTATCAGAAGATCATTCTCCTTGCATGAATCAACAAGCTGAATAACTCTTTCAGTGCCCTCTATGCTTATTTTGTTGGGTATTGGATGACCACCGACAAAAACTTCTACCTTGTTATCATCTATTTTTTTTACAGTTGGATCATTGGTTATGATAACTCCTTTTTTGATGCTCAGAGAATCGCATACTGCTTTTGCCATGCCAGCACTGGCTTTTCCGAAGCCAGCTAGATAAATATTGTCAAAACTGCAGGTGTCTATGGTCTCTGTATCCAAAACAATGCTGTGTCTATCATCAAACATGTTTTTAACAGCAGCATAGGGATTAACAGCCTTTATAGCAGATGCAAGTATATCGAGAGCATCCTTTCGTTTCCTTTGGAGGTCAGAATTTTGTCCATTGGCGATTATCTGTTTGTAGTTTTTAAACAACATAAAGCCTTATCAGCACATCTGAAATAAATGATTTTGCAAAAAAAAAGCTTTCTCCATATTTTTTATGTATCGAATCTTAGCTGTCTCATAAGACTTCTTCTGAGTTTTCTGTCGCTGGAAAATCCTTTCATCATCCGTTTTGTCATATTGTAGTACCGTAGTAGCTCTTTGACATCCCTGTTTTCTACACCTGCTCCGCGTGCAATGCGTTTGATACGGGATGCTTTTATAATATCAGGGTTTTCCATTTCCTCATTAGTCATGGAGTCCATGATGACTCTGAATCTCTGTAGTTTTCTCTGTGTATCCTCCATGTCAACGTTCTGGAGTTTGTCTGAGAAACCAATGGGTAGCATTTCTGCTATCTTCTGTAAAGGACCCATTCCTGATATCATATTCATCTGTTCATACATGTCATTTAATGTGAATTTTCCAGATAGTATCCTTCTAGCAGTTTTTTCAGCCTCTTTCTTGCCACGTAGGCTTTCCTCAGCTTTTTCAAGCAGGGATTTGATGTCGCCCATGCCTAACAGACGTGATATGAAACCAGCTGGATCAAAACGGTCGAAATCACTCATGTGCTCTCCTGTTCCGATAAAGAGTATTGGTGCACCCACTTCAGCAGCAGCACTTAGAGCACCTCCGCCTTTAGCAGTTCCATCCATTTTGGTAAGAATAATACCTGTTATGCCAATGGCTTCGTTAAAGGCTTTAGCCTGGGGACCTGCCTGCTGGCCAATTGTTGCATCCATGACAAGAAGTTTTTCATTAGGTTTTGCTGCCCTAAAAATTTCTTTCATTTCATCGATGAGGTCATCCTCGAGTTTATGTCTACCTGATGTGTCAACAATTATTACATCACTATTCCTATGAAATCTATTTAATCCTTCTTTTATGATCCTTACTGCATCTTTTTCTTTTTTATCGCCATAAAAAGGTACTTCTATCTTCTCTGCGATTTGCCTTAGCTGATCATATGCCGCTGGTCTGTGCACATCTCCTGCGATCAATGCCGGTCTCAGACCCTTCTTTTTGAAATAAACAGCTAATTTTCCACAGCTTGTTGTCTTACCCATCCCATAGAGGCCAACCATCATGATAACCTGTTTTTTTATTGGCAGTTCTCTAGATTCACCGAGTATGTTTACTAGCTCATCATATACGATACGTATCACATGTTCTCTGTTACTCATCCCAGAGGGTGGTTTTTCTTCTAAAGCACGTTTTTCAATCCTTTTTGAGAGTTCTAGAACAAGACGGACATTGACATCTGCCTGTAGTAATGCACGCTGTATGTCTCTAACAACTTCTTTTATTAGCTTAGAATCAACATGTACAGCATTTGCAATTTTCTTTAAAGTTCCTCTTAGAGATTCTCCAAATCCTTCTAATACCATATGTTTTACACTCAACCCTTCTTTTGTTTTGAAATGGAGGGATATGACAGTATATTATGGGGATAGTTGCATTAAAAGGTATCGCATAATATAATTATTTGTACAAAATTTTTTTCTTATAAATAGGAGATAGAAGAAATGTTTTTTAGATGTTGGGGCTTATAGTAATATTGGGTTTTTTACACTTCTGGACATCG
>QMSS01000020.1 GCA_003649715.1 Thermoplasmata archaeon | reverse complement strand
AGTTTCCTCATCAAAGCTGAATCACCTCCGTTTTATATAAAAAACAATTTTGGTGATACACATTTTTTAATTTTAAAGAAAAAAATTGATATAATACTTTATCATACCTCATCTTCCCAAGAAAGAAACAAGAATCTTCGATTAATTTAAAAACATGAAATATAAGTGTCTTATTCGAAAAAAAATATTAATGAGGCAATGTATTTAATCCAACATAAAAATTATTGTATTAAAAAAGTATTTGAATATATTTAAAGCAAAAACATAATTTGGAATCCAAACAAGTTTTTAGAACACATTATGGTGACAAAATTGTCAGAAAAAAAGGAAAAAAAAGAAGAACTTCCACCGATAGAAGAATGGATAAAAAAACAGAGATTTAAAACCACAGCGGAGATCGAAGTACCAGAGCGACTAATGGACCAGGTAATAGGTCAAGACAAAACAGTTGAGATAGTCAAAAAAGCTGCAGAGCAAAAAAGACACGTCATGCTAATAGGTGACCCCGGCACTGGAAAATCTATGGTAGCTAGGGCAATGACTGAGTTTCTACCAAAAGAGGATTTAGAGGACATAATCGTCTATCCAAACAACGATGACCCAAACACACCCCACATACGCGTTGTACCTGCTGGAAAAGCAAACGAGATAGTAAAGACGCAGAGAGAAGAGGCAAAAAAAAGAAGAGAACAACAAAACAGCATGGTCATAACCATTGTCCTAATGATAATAGGCCTATCCTTGTTCAGCGGCATAGTATATGAACGCCCTGAATGGGCAATATTTGGTATAATCGCTGGAATCATGATATACCTCATCGTAGCAAGAGGAGGACTATTACAGAGAAGGGAATTACAGCATATACCAAAAATCCTGGTGGCTCATGATAAAAACGATATGCCACCATTTATAGATGCAACAGCTGCACACTCCGGTGCATTACTTGGAGATGTAAGACATGATCCATTCCAATCAGCGGGACTAGAAACACCACCACATCAACTCGTTGAAGCAGGAGCGATACATAGAGCACACAAAGGAGTTCTATACATCGATGAGATCAACACACTAAGCCTCCCGTCACAACAACACCTCCTAACTGCTTTACAGGAAAAAAAATTCCAGATAACAGGTCAGTCAGAAAGAAGCTTCGGAGCCATGGTAAAAACAGAGCCAGTCCCCTGTGATTTCATCCTCGTATCTGCAGGAAACCTAGACGCACTAAAAGGCATGCATCCGGCATTACGATCAAGAATCAGAGGATATGGCTACGAGGTATACATGAACAGCACCATGGATGACACAGAAGAAAACAGAAAAAAACTGATACGCTTCGTAGCACAAGAAGTCAAAAAAGATGGTAAAATACCTCACTTCAACAAAGAAGCAGTTGCCGAGATCATACATGAAGCACAGAGAAGAGCAGGCAGAAAAGGAAAGCTATCACTCCGACTAAGAGAATTAGGCGGACTAATACGCGTCGCAGGAGACATAGCATCAGAAAAAGGTGACAAAATCGTAACACAACAACACGTAACACAAGCCAAAAAAATAGCGAGATCACTAGAACAACAAGTAGTAGACAGAACCATCGAAGCACAAAAAGAGTACCGTTCCATAAGAACCACTGGAAAAGAAATAGGAGCAGTAAACGGTTTAGCAGTATACTCCGCTGATCCCTCTATGAGCGAATTCTCTGGACTTGTACTACCCATAGTAGCTGAAGTAACACCAGCAGGGTCACAATCCGAGGGAAAAGTCATAGCCACAGGAAAACTAGGAGAAATAGCAAAAGAATCAGTACAAAACATATCAGCCATAATAAAAAAATACATGGGACGAGACATATCCAAACATGACATCCACATACAATTCATAGGTACCTATGAAGGAGTAGAAGGAGACTCAGCAAGCATATCCCTAATAACATCCGTAATATCCGCCATGGAAAACGTATATGTGAGACAGGACGTAGCCATGACAGGATCCATAAGCATACGAGGCACCGTATTACCAGTTGGTGGCATCACCGCAAAAATAGAAGCAGCGGCAGAAGCAGGAATAAAAAAAGTACTAATACCCAAAGCTAACCTCGACGACGTACTAATAGAAGACAAGTACAAAGGAAAAATAGAGATAATACCCGTGGAAACATTAACAGATGTTCTAGAACATGCACTTGTAGGAGAAGGAAAAGAACGTCTACTTAAAAAACTAAAAGCCATGAGACCACCTAAAATAACAGGTAAGGTGGAACTAGAATCAGAAAAAAAGAAAACAAAAACCACCACAGTCACAGAAGGAAAGAAAAAAACATAAAAAAAAATGCTACATTCACAACCAAGACCAAAACCCCTATTTTAGTTACACCTTTCCACCCAATTTTTTATGTAGGACAAACTTGTTTTATAATAAAAAAAACAAAATCCTAAACTCCATCAACCATGGAGCAAAAAACTATGAAGGCGCTTTTCATCGGAAGATTCCAACCCTTCCACAAAGGACACCTAATGGCTCTACAAAGCATCGCCAAGGAATATAAGGAAATAATAATAGGTATAGGATCCTCACAATATAGCCACACACCTGAAAACCCATTCACAGCAGAGGAACGGAAAAAAATGATCGAAAGATCCCTACAAGAAGCTGGCATAAAAAACTTCAAAATCATATACATACCAGACATACACAACTACCCAAAATGGGTGTCACATGTCTTATCAATAACATCAGACTTCGATATCGTAATATCAAACAATGATCTAACAAAAAAATTGTTTGCAGAAAAGGGATTCACCATAAGAGAAACCAAGGTTTTTGACAGAAAAAAATACTCAGGCAGAGAAATACGTAAAAGAATGATAAAAGACAAACCCTGGATGGATCTAGTCCCCAGACCAGTAGTTGACATAATAAAGAAATGCAATGGAGTACAGAGATTAAAAAAAACAATTAGATAAAAAACTCACTCTATTTTTTCGACAACAAATGTATAGACATATTTATATACTGCGAAGGAAGAGATGTTTTTGACAAAAAAATTTTGTTAAAAAACTTGGGTTGAGGAGTATATCAAAAAATGATGACACGCATAAAAGGATATGTTGATCTACTCAGGCCATTCACCCTACTTGCACCACTCATTGTCTCCAGCTGTATAATGATCACAAGTCTTATCTACAATGGAAAAACCAACATACCAACACTCAATGTGCTACTAACAATCATACCCGCTAGTGTTTCCCTCGCAATATTAAATGGGGCATCAAATGCTCTCAACCAAGCAACAGATTTCAACGAAGACAAGATATCAAAACCCTACCGACCTATACCCAGAGGAATCATTCAGCCGGATGAGGCAAAAAAAACTGCTTACATACTATATCTCTCCGCCTTTTTATTGTCCATAACAATCAACATGATGTTCAGCCTATTCATCACACTTATAGCATTCTTTACAATAACCTATTCTCTTCCACCTAGGATAAAAAAAGTATTGTTTCTAAATCAGCTATGGGTGGCAATACCACGTGGCCTACTTGGTATTATGGCATCCTGGAGCGTATTCGGCGATCCATTACAAAAGATGCCACTAGCAATTGGTTGTATAGCAGCAGTTTTCCTATTTGGCGGTACATCCACAAAGGATATTCTAGATGCAGAGGCCGATAAAAGATCTGATGTAAAAACACTTGTTAACATATTTGGAGTAAAAAAAACCGCTTTGATATCTTTTTCATTCATGACTGCAGCATTTATTTTAATAATCCCATTGATAATACTAGGAGTACTCGAAATCTACCTATACCCCCTAGTATCTCTAACCATTCTAACCATCTGTATATTTTGGTTGATGACACATAACAACAAATCCCAAAAAAAATATGTTGTCAGAGGTGAAAACACCTCAGCATGGACATTGATGTACACAACATATTTCATCTACGCATTAGGATTTGCATTTATAACAATATACTCTGTCTAAAAAACGTTTTTTTAAAGAAACACCCTCCATAATCTGAGGAAAAAATTTTTTCTAAGATTTAGAACAATGGAGAGAATAAGAGGTAGTAAAGATACAATGTATATGTAGAAACCATTGCTCAAACCCCAGTTCGACGGCAGAGACAGTGTCTCATCATTTACTACCACATCTAACATATTGCTCCCATAGAGTCCGCCTACACTGACCTCACACAGTTTTGACATCCCTATATAGAATAGTATGGTCATAAAGAGTATTAGAACAATAGCGGTGATAAGAAGTAGATGAGATAATCCTCTTCCTCTAACAGATAAGTGGGGTATTAAACTAATGGATATAAGTATGGAAGCTATTAGGGTAGTTATTGGTATGGTGTTTAGCATCTCAACAAAAACCTGAGGCATGGATGCAATGTTTAGATAGGCTATATGATTGTAGATGGTTGTCTCAATCATTGCTGCCGGTAAGATAAACACTTTAATGTTTCTCTCAACATCAGTGTTATGATTCTGATCTATGCTGGTTAGCTGCCACCAAGGTTGAAGTAGGGATATGATCAGAAATGCAATAGCTATCAGTCTTAACAGATTACATAGTGATATTTTTTTAAATAGGGTTAGTACTAAAACTATTCCTGTGAATATCAATATAGCTTCTGTTATCAATGTTGGAAGCATAGGCTGCAGTGTTGTAACAATTTTGATGTTTCTATCGCTTGTTAGTTCAACATTCTGTAATCCAACTAGATTGTTTTTGTAGTAGGTTTTGATTGTGTAGTTTCCTGGTGGGAGCAAAAAAACATCTTTTTTATAATCATGTATCGTCATGATGTCATATGCTGGATGTATCTCTCTTCCTTCCCTTAGTATTCTGATGTCTATGTCCTGGTTCTGTATTATATTTCCTCGTGAATCAAATATTTCTGGTATTAATCTAAACCTTGTATTGAGTTTAATAGTTGTATGATCTCCATTCCATGGTATATGTAGGGTTTTTTCATAGATGAATCCTCCATACGAAATCTGTATTGTATATGTGGCTGCTGGCAGTTTTTCAAAAAGGAATTTTCCAGATCCAACTGTTTTTGGATATATCCTAATGGATGTGTTCATCTTCTGACTTGAAAGAGAGGGTCTAACATCGACTCCAGGTGGTAAATCCAAGGCATCTTTTACTTCAACTGTTAGATCATATAAATTGAGGTTTAGACTGATTTTTCTACATGTTTTTTTTATTTCTTGATCGTATATAATAAATCCTTTGAAATATGCCCTCAGAATGTATGGATCTCTGAAATTGTATGGTGCTTTTAGAAGGGTTTCTCCCATGTTATTTGTAATGTTTTTCTCTATAGCAACA
This sequence comes from Thermoplasmata archaeon, assembly GCA_003649715.1. Taxonomy (GTDB): domain Archaea; phylum Thermoplasmatota; class E2; order DHVEG-1; family DHVEG-1; genus B82-G9. The sequence continues at coordinate 9,156 of QMSS01000020.1, read as the reverse complement.
TGATCTTTGTTCAGTAGAATAATATTTACATCCTGTATACCTATGTTGTTTTGATCATGGATATTGATTTTTATACGGCGTTGCCATGTACATATTATGTGGATTTTTGTGTCTCTTTTTAGATCGATTACTTTGAATCCATTGTAAAACCTGGTTGAGTTGTTTATCTTCCAGTACACTTTTATTAGATATATACCGTTGGGGATATCTGAAAATTTTATTGATGCTCTGGATAGAGGGGATCGATGAGCTACACCTGACAAAAATAGATTGTCATCTTTGTATAGCTCAACCCATATGACTGGGAGCGGATAGCCTGTTTTGTTTGCCAGGTAGGGATAAGATAGTCTTGTCCCACCTAGATGAGTGATTATGGTTAGATCATGCATTTCTTGTTTTTTTTCAAAAAAAGAATCTTGGTGTCTACTATGACGGTGTTTAACTAATGATTGATATATGCTGGCCTCTTTTTCTACTAGTCTATATCCTCCATTTTCTGTTGTGAAAAACTCTGCATCAAATTCTACAACAAGGTCTCCAGGGATATTTGTATCATGGATATAGCCATTTTCGTAGGAGTTTCTACCAAAGTTGATTGAAGCGTAGTCGATCTCTGTGCCGAGGAATCTGAAGTATTCTTTTTCAGCTACTTTAAGTTGTATACCATCTCTTTCTTTGGTTCCAGATTTAACAATACCTGTGCTAGATGAGAATATAACTGCATGTGCCTTTCCATTGTTTTCTCCTTCGTCATATGAGATCCATGCTTTTTCACCTAGATCAGCATCGTCATCGTATGATATTATCCATTCACGTTTTTTGGACTCAGGATTAGGATTCATGTGATATTCACGGATTTCGTTGTTTTCGTCGTAAAAGTGTAGAAATGGTAAAATATCGCCTGTGTTCATTTTTTCAATAGCTGGGTTTTTTGATTTAAATGATAGCAAAGCGCCGTATCTACCATCTATGTTTTCCTCTCCCTTGACAGTGACGTTACATAGAACCTCATGTCTCAAATGTATACTTATTCTTTTGTCATTATAAGGGGAGTAATAGTATTTGTAGATGGCTGTTGTACGTAGATCCTTTTTATATGACTCACTGGCGATTCCGAATTCAACCATTAGATTGCCATCAACAAATATTTTTTTGGATACAAGAGATTGATCAGAGGAGCTTTCATCCTCCTCTTTGCTACCAGAATAGTATGAGAAGGCAAATGATGCTATCTGATCGGAGTTAAAAATATCAAAATTTTTTGTTCCTTTTTTTTGTTTGGCGATAACCTGGGATAGAGGGCGATTTAGTATTTTACCTTCTTGTCCAACACCGTAGATGATATCTCCATCCTCTTTTATCGCATAGTATTTTGCCTCAGCAGATACGTCGGCTAATAGTTTGTAGGAATAATATGATTCCTCTACACTAACATGGTCCTCATATTTCACTGATGGTTTTTCACTGTCATCATAGTAAACATAGTATTTCTCGTTTCCATTGGCAAATCCAGGTATTAGGAAAACCAGGCTACATTCATCTATATGAGTAGTGTCTATGAAATTTAGATCATAGATTTGCGACTCAATTTCATGCCATTTTTCTCCATCCCAACAGCATATTCTTATAGAATGTTTTCTTTCATTTATAGCCCAGCAGTTATGATCAAATTTTATGTGTATATCTATGGGCTGATATTTTGCATAATCATCATTGGTGTATATGGGGATATCTATTTTCTGTCTATAGGACCATTTGGTGTTCCAGAATGGGGGTGTGTTGTCCTTCTCTGAGGATATAGATATGGCTGCTATTAATGAAAATATGAACAGTAGGGTGATAAACCATACTATGACCCTATTTATATGCATTATATTTTTCCTACTCCATATTTTTTTGATTTGTCTGTCTGACTAGTAGTGTTTCTTCATAAATGTTTTTTTGTTTATGAGAATCTATATTATACAGTAAACTACCAATATTTATAAATTATATTTAATAATATAATAATTTTTTTAATTGATTGGGTGATTTAGATAGGAGGTTTTAGCAAATTGGAATATTTATGTCAAGTACTATAGATTTGGTACTAAAACTGAAGAGGAGAAACTTTTAATCTGATAAATAAGAGTTTTTATCAAACAATTTTCTTGGATCAAAACAGTATTTTTATAACTCCCATTTCTCCAAATACAACAAGGAGGGAAAAACCAACTGCAAAAAACAGGTATTCAACATACATTAAAGACCATGCATGTATGTTTTCAAGTGTTTTACTTTCACTTTCTTTAATCATCAGATAAAAAACAACACAGCTCGGTATTGTAAATATGGTTAGAGGAAGCAGATAGGTGTTTAGTATACCATTGTTTATCAAGAATGGTATCATGGCAAATGGGAAGAACAAAAATGGTAGCGAGATCAAAGCAGCCTTTTTTGTACCAAAGGTGTTTACAAGGGTATGAGTGCCTGTTCTTTTGTCAGCCATGCTATCTACTATGTCTTTGGTGGTCATACCACCTATGAAAAATAGAGTAGCTATTGTCCCTATGACCAAGGGTTCTTTTTGGAATGGACTTCCAAATACACTCCATGATGCAAGTATACCAAGCGCTCCTCGGGGTATTGCAATCCATATCTGATTCAGGAATAGAAAACGTTTGATTCTAGGTGGAAGAGAGTATGTCACGGTGAAAAGCATTATGATGAAAACAAATAAACCAAACCAGATATTTATAGTTAAAGATCTTAACAGGGCGAAGAAGTATAGTATGTAGGCGATGCTCTGTGCCTCATCTGGTTTTACTACACCACGTGGTATGGGACGATATGGTTTTGATATACTGTCCGATTCAACATCAGTGGCCTGATTGAGAGCATTTGATGCAGCATTTAATATCGCAAGTGTGAGACTAGCCTGTGCTATTGTTACAATGAGCCCCCACCAGTTGGATAGCAGAGCAATCTTCCCATTGTAAATGAGACTTGAGAACATTATGAACATAGACACAAAAAATGGGGGGATCAATGTAAATGGTCGCAGTAGATCGATGTATCCCCTGATGCGTACTGGTATAAGTCTTTCCCTGCTGTAGGGTTCTTTCATTGTTAGTTTTAAAGGTAATTTTTCGGACATTCTTCTCACGCAGACAAACAAATAAAACCTTTTTTCTTACGAGGGAGAGGATGAGTTGATTGTTTTTTTGGTTGAACTGGTTATTGTTTTTATGCTATTTATATTAACCCTTTTTTTCTCATATAGAGGAACCTCTTGAGCTATTTGTTTGTTAATGTTTTGCTGATGAGAAGGGCTCTGGGGGGAAATGAAAAAAAATCAAAGCATCTTGACTGCTGCTAAATGACCTTACCTGGTGGCGCTGATGTATTAGTACTTAGTGCAAGCAGATGTAGGTATTGCTATGGGACATATTTGGTGGATCAGCAATTGAGTTCACAGATTATAGCAGTAGTCATGAGAACAAAAAAACAGAGGGTATTTTGGGTAATTGGAGTTGTGTATGCTAATGTATAAAAAAAGTGGTTTGAAGTATTGATATGGAGGTTGGGAGATAAATAGCTGCTATTTCTTTTCTATTCGCAGATGTGTTTTTGTTCTGAGAGACATATATTATTTCTAGCCTAATGTTTCCCTCTTAGATTAAATAGGGTTTTTTCATTGTTTTTTGGAGTAGATTGCATAATATTTTTGCTGAGTTTATAGCGCAGTTTATTCCAATACCTGGTGATTTTACACAGTCACCTATGATGTACAGGTTGTCTACTGGTGTTTTTATCTCTGGTTTTATGTTGTCTATAGTTTTAGCTACTCCATCAAGATGCCATGTTGCTGGATATAATGCCCATCTTGTTTGCAGTTCTAGGTCTGGTATTAGCTGTTGTAGTTTTTTGTCGAGTATTTGTTTGAGGGTTTCTAATGTCTTTTTGTTTTTTGCTTCATCAGGTGTGCATATTATGTATGCCTGTACCAGATAGTGATTAGATGGTGCGGTTCCTGTTTTTGGCGATGATGTGATGAAATCTATCATTCCCACAGCATCATCTCCATCTATCCCTGTGTTTCTTTCAATGAACAGGAAGGATTTGCCGATTAGCTGTGGATCAATCTTCTTTAGTGAGTAGTAGGCACAGAGGCTTCCTGTTCCTTTTAAAGATCTTAGTTTTTTTACATAGTCTGTGGGAAAATGTTTTTGATCTGCTATGTCAAATAGGTTTTGCACTAGTATGTTTGATATTATGCTTTTGAAGTAGTGTTCTTCGTTTTCAACAATTATTCCTATGGCTTCGTTTTCTTCGATAATAATATTTTTCACAGTTTTTTTGGGATGTATCTCTCCACCATTTTGTCTGATGTAACTAGCTAATGTTTGGGATATGTTTTGTAACCCATTTTTTGGATATCCTACAGGGCTTGATCCTTTGAGCAGGTTTTTTTGAGCACGAAGTGTTTCTCCTGTTGAGATTTGATTTAGATTGTTTACTGTGGTTATTGCACGCGAAAATATTTCTAATATCAATCTCATCTTGCCTTTGCCATATTTTTTTATAGTTTCTGTCATGGGTATAAGATCTAGTTTCTTCATTGTTGACTCTCTAGAGGTTAGAAGTCTTAGTATCTCCGGGAGTATCCTTATTTTGTCCATTGTGGAGAGGAATGGAAAATTGTACCCATTGTTTTCTATAAAACCAATCTTTGATTCCATAATGTCAATGCTTTGGTTTAACTTTGAGAGAACTTCTCTCACATTTGATATGGATCCACCGCCTATCACATGGAAACCAAGGTCTATGATGTAGCCTCTAAGCATTTTTTTTTCAAAAATTGTTTCTAACGATGGAGTTGAGAAAGGTATGTGGACATGGAATCTTGATAATATCTTTTTATAGTTTTCAGCAGTGAGCGTGTTTCCATTTAGTGATAATGCTCTTCCACCTAGGATGTTTTCTTTTTCAAATATTTTTACTTTGTATCCCAGTTTTGTTAGGAACGCACCGGCGGTTAGACCAGCTATGCCTGCTCCTATTATGCATATTCTGTTTTCTGCATTTTCTTTTTTGACATACATGTTTTTATATCCCTGGCTGAAATATTTTTCCGCCGATAAGCGGTGTCAGCATAATGTACCATGCAAATGGCAGAATTATGAGTATGAATGCATATAACAAGCCTATTACTGGTATGAGCATAGTTGGCACAGCAGAGTATCTCAGAAAGGTTTGTAGGCTTATAAGCCTCCTTATCCTTTTTCTATCAAATTTTTTGATACATAATAGTTTTATGCTCAAATACAACACACCTATAACAAGAAGTAGCAGTAAGAAGATATTCCAAATCTCATAGTATTCTGTTCCATAAAACAGCACTGGGATAAAGATTAGATATGCAGAGAAAAAACGTATCAACAGTCCAAATGCCTTAAAAGAAAGAGGCACAGTAATTTTTTTGTCAGCAGACACCTTGACCCCGGATGCCAATGCAATGTTTTTTACACCCATTAGATAATCATGATCAGCATCCTTCAGACCACCTTCTACAGCATTCATGTAGAGCAACTGATTGAAAGTCAGGATAAAAACAATCCAGGTAAACATATTGGGAGATCCATTGTCTTTTAGCACCACAAAAGTACCAAATAAAACAAGTAAGGCTTCAGAAAGAGCAACCAGGACATCAGAACCAACAAACTTTTTTCCAAAAACATTGTAGAGGGTGCCAAAAAATGCGGCTAATACAATACATAACAATGCTAGATAAAAATGTACATGAGGTTTGTAGAAAAAAATAAAAATTATTGTAAATGTTCCAACAACACATAAAAAACATGTTAGCAACGCAGCTTTTCTAGAAATTGTTCCACTGACCAATGGCCGATCGCTAAGTTCCTTTGATAGCCTATCAACATCAATGTCCACAAGATCATTCAAAACAAAACCATATACGGCAGAAAAAACCCCTATCAGGAAGAGAAGAGACAGATCAAAGAGGGAAAGCATACCTACGGTAATAGCACCAAAAACTGGTGAAACCGATAATCCTCCAAGACCAGGTAATCTAATAAGTCTTGCATATTCTGAGAGTATAGAGGTCATATAAAGAAAGGAAAAAACGCTTGCGTATTTGAGCTTTACTACTAAAAAACCAAAAAAAGAACGTCATCAGTTTTTGTTTCTAAAAGCCTAAAAAAAAGAGTGGAGTTCCAAATTCTTTTTTTACATTGTTTTAGGCTGCAGAAATGTACCATGCAGTATAAGGTTCGACAGGATAAAACCAACTGCTGGGAAAAACACAAGAACACCAGCCCATGGGTTCAACGACATCAACATAACTGGTACAAGAGCAAAGTTGATAACATAATGACTACCAATAAGCCTCCTAGCTCTATCACGCTCGAAATGTCTCATAGAAAGCAGCTTATGAGATAGAACAAACATAAACAGACCTATCAGTAGCAGAACAACCCATTGGAAACATCGAAGGAAAGAAAAGTCATTCAACCCCCACACCACAAAGAATGGTAGAAAAACAATCACAACATCCACAAGCTGAATCATGTATGCCAGTATCTTAAAGCTTAGAGAAACTCTCAGAGCACCATCAACAACACGCACACCCATCTTCACTGCAAGTGTTTTTGCACCCTTCCTAAAATCATTCTCGATATCTTTGAGACCACCTGCAATAAGCTGCATAAAAAGAACCTGAGTTGAGCCTAAAATACAGACTATCCATGTCAGAACATTTATCTGACCAACATCATCTACAACAGTAGCAGCACCATACAATATAAGAAAAAATATGCCAGCTGCAACAAAAACATCTGTTAATGGAAATCTTTTACTCACCAGGTCATACAATGTTATAAAAAAAGCAGAGGTTATCAGTATAAAAAGTGAAAAAAACCTCTGGGATATAAATGAAATATAGAAAGCTATTGTAAGAGCGGCTATAATAGACGACGAGGCAAAAAACCATGCATTTCTAACAGAGATTGTGCCACTGACTAACGGACGATCACCTAGATCAGGGGAAAAACGATCTATACGATAGTCCATAATATCATTAAGAACAAAACCATAGGTATGACCCAAAAAACCCACTAAAAACAAAAGAAAAAGATGCGCGATGTTGTACTCCTGCATAGCAATAGCACCCATAACAGGTGAAATGCCAGTTAAAACCGCATTGAAGGATCTTGCAAGCTTCAAATACTCTACTATCATCTTTTTCAGGATAGCCGTAAAATCAGGAAAAATAAAAAACTATCGCCACAAAAAAAGCTGCACTAGCAAGCGAGAAGTGAACAAAAAAAGCAAATATCATTTTACCCTCCCAGCGCAATCAACAACCTCCCTCATTTATCCCCAAGAATTACAAAAAAACCGTTTTTCTATTCACCTGTAAGAAAAAAGGCTAAAAAAAATTTATTAGACACCATCAGTATTAATCCTAATTTGAAACAACACATGACTATTTGGAAGATGAGATCTAAGAAAAACAAGGAAAAACATCATAGCCTAACAGCGGTAGATATAACACCAAAGGATGACTCATTTCATGGGTCCATGAACTATTTGGACATAGAATGGTGGTACTTCGATGCAATCTTCACCAACAACTACAGCATCCATGTAGGAATAAGAACATTCCACACAAAAAGACATGGAATAGCAAAATCACGAATTGAAATATACAAAAACGGAAAAATTGAGGTAGAAAAAATAAAAACAGATCTAATACAAAACCTATACATATCCAAAGATTTTCCTCTGATAATGATAAATGATAAAAAAGTAATCGAGTTTAATCAGGAGAAATACCGGAAAAAAGGCGAATGGAGCTACGATGTCTCACTATCGATTGATGACCAGGAAGTCAACCTAAACTTTACAGGTACAACAAAAGGATGGAAAATCGAAACATCAGACACATGCTGGGCTGTTCCCCTGCCAAAAGCAAATGTCGAAGGAACAATAACAGTCAATGGAAAAACAATGCAGGTAAAAGGAACAGGATATCATGACCACAACTGGGATTATTCCATAACCACAGCAATGAACAACATTGGCTGGTTCTGGGGGAGAATTACTGGAGAAACATTAAACGTAGTTTGGGCAAAAACCATGGAGACGCATAAAAAACATAATTTGCTTGCTATAATAAACAGAGATAAAAAAAATACCATAAAACCAGATGAATACATTAGTATCAATCCAAAAAACATAACTTTTATTCCTGAAAATTTTATCTATAGAGATGGAAGATGGATACCAACAAATTTTATTTTCAAAATAAAAGAGGGGGCAATCGATGCAGATATAAGAATGGAAACAATTGACATCCATCATAGCAGGATTTTTATTGCACATTATTGGAGATATCATGTAAAAACTAATGGTTATATTACTTGGGATGCTCAAACAGAAAAATTAAACAATAAAACCCAGATTATTGAATTTCTAAGTTTTAAATCACATGGAAAAAGGTACTTGGAAATTATTTGTGGATGAACGCAGCATCTCTCCATAAACGTGATACACATTGACAGTGATATAGTTTAAGGGAGTATCAACAATTAACTTCGCAGTACCTGGAAAAAGAATATGAAAGAGATCGTTCCTCTAATTATTTATTGGCTCATGTCGATGAACAATCGGATAGTAATAATAATGTTAAACCATAGATTACCCTTCATTTAATACCAAGGCAAGGAAATCAAGATAATCTTGTAGATATCTTTTTGCTACTCATCTATACCTCCTAAGATAAGCTTTCAGGAATTGATTCCTATTCTCACAGGTGTTAACATGAGCATCGCCTCTCACCCATTCTCCTTTACCATGGTTAACAACCCTATGCTCAACTACCTCAGGTAGATTATCAGCTATACCTTCATAGATGGTATACTCATCTGTATTCAAGATCACTTTCCCTGAAATTAACTTAGAGAGTTTCACCTTCATATTCCGTAGATTCCTCATAACCTTGAATCTCACCTTGTTCTTGTTTTCCCCCTTTTTTTACCATTGTAACCACAGGTGGTTTATCACTCTTCCATGTACCACGTCCACGTTTCCTCAAACCACGTTTCCTAGGATTCCTTTGAGGTATACCTTTCTCTCCAGCATGAGGATAGGTTT
>QMSS01000019.1 GCA_003649715.1 Thermoplasmata archaeon | reverse complement strand
CTGCTTCTGAAAGATTTAAATTCTTGATAATCTTTCTTAAGCTAACCCTCCTAGTTTTTTTCATTTGTGCATCCCAGCAAAATGAAAAGCTGGGAGGGTGTAATTAATTTTTCAACAGCCTAATAATTATTTGTACAAAATTTTTTTCTTATAAATAGGAGATAGAAGAAATGTTTTTTAGATGTTGGGGCTTATAGTAATATTGGGTTTTTTACACTTCTGGACATCGTTTTTCTTTGTTATCCATCCCTATTTTTTGAACACAAATCTTGGCTCAAGAGAAAGATTTATTTTTATAGGTGAGGATCCTGGTTCTATGACAATGGGTTTTGTTTCTGGTTTGTACCATCTCTTGTGTGCAGTTATGTTGTATGTTCCTGGCGGTAGTAGAAGTATGAAGACTCCTCTGTTATAAAAGTTATGGAATGGTATTCTGCCGGTCCAGCTCCATCTTAGAAGGGGTGCTGGTATGGTTTTTGGCTTAGCCACGATTTTTGCTCCAACAACTGGTTTTGATGTTCTTTTATTAGTGACTATACCAGTTACTGGTATGAGGTTTGGGTCTAAAACGGTTGTCCAAACTCCTATTGTTATTCCATTTATCCTTTTGGTAACAGTTTTTATTCCTGATGCGTTTATAGTGATGTTTATCTCAACTGGACCGAATCCTATTATCTGCCCTGTTTTGATATGTGTCGAGTGATGTGCTTGGAGTTCTGGGATAACTCCATTAGTTTTTACATCTATTTTTCCGGTGGTCCCTCCAATCACAGTTATGTTCCATGTAAGATTCTCTACAGCTAGGTCTCCTGTGTTTTTGATCGTTACTGTTATGTCTGGGCCTCCTGTGATTCCTCCAATTTTTAGAGATGGAGGTTGTGGAGGCACTGGTATGAGTTCTCCGAGGTATATGTCGATGTTTCCATTTCTATCGTCTTCCCAGACAGCATTTGTGGCTTGTTCACATAAATCAGATGTTTTGTATTCTTCGACAACAGTTCCTTTCACATCATTTATCTGTTCAGGTTCACTCCAATGTCTTCCTCCATCTGTAGATATGGATTTATAGAGGTTTCTGTTTTTTACAAATGTGCATATGAATGTGTTGTTTTCAACAAAGGAAACCCTGGGGAAGCATTCATTGTCAGGTGAGTCGACAACAAGGCTGGTATCCAGGCTGTTGTTGTTCATTCCCTGTCTGGAATATATACATAGAATGTCCTTGCTCCCATTTTCATCTGTCTCCACTAGTATGACGAGATTGTCATTATGTGCTGCTATAGATGGACAGGTGAGATTACCCATGCCCTCTACAGTATATATGGCTGCTCCCTGCCACTCCCAGTTGCTAAAATCATCTACACGGACCAATAGCTTCCACATACTCTCATTATACCAATCATAGACTGCATATGTTTTATATGTAACAGAATCTATGTCTACACTGGTGTGATTACATCCATCATAGCCATAATACCAGTTGATGTATGCTCTATCTGGGTCCTCTGGATCCGCATAGCTTATCGTGGGACCATCTGTATATCCCTGACCATATGTAGTACTTGTGACCAGGCTTGTAATACCCCATTCCCATTCATTTTGACTGTTGTCACATGCTATATCCACATCTTTTGTGTCATGCCAGCCATACTCTGTCCAGTTCCAGTAAACCAGGTTGTACGTTGCAGGGTCAGCAGGATCTGTACATTCAAACAGATATGTTGAACCACCAGCGTTGTCCTCTGGAGCAGGGACGAAGGTTCCGAAGAAACGCATATCAGAACCCCAATAGTCGATAGCTGGATATCCAGGGAAACCATCGAGATTCCAATAAATACCATCAGCCCATGTGTTGCCGCCATCTATAGAAAAGGTCCATACAATGTCCTCAGCATTTGGATCCTCATATGCAGCTACAAATGTTTCAACACCATATCTACCCAAGGCAGGATGTTTCTCATCCTCCAACCCATGTGTAACCTGATAATTTATGTTTAAAGCATTTGGAACAAAAGTAAATAAAGAATCCGAAATTTGCTTATTTGCGGATAGTAACATAGGAGATTTATCCACTCTTACTATCTCTACGTTCCAACTGCACATGTTTCTTTCTAGATCTCCATATTCCATATCTCGATAGACAACATCAGATAGAACGACACCAGTCGATGTTATAAGAAGTATTGAGACACACAAAGATGTTACATAATACAATTTTTCCATCATAATTTTCACAACCACATCAAACATTTTGCTGAGACACTGGAGACATGAAGACATAATATATACCTAAGCATATGATGACACTCTACATAACCCAAATTTTTTGGAGATCATGTTTTCTTACTTATTTCCCACATATTATTTAAATATTTCTTTTTTATATTAAGTGGTACATTGTTTTTTAGTATATTTAAAGATTACCTAACAGTTGTTATCTAAAATTTTCCAAAAAACTGATGAAACTAGAAAGTGTTGATACTGTGATTTAAACGGTGAACAGAGAAAACAACTCTCATTATAGGATAAGTACAATACGATCTACGACCAAAACATAAATAGGTACCACTTCCCTAACGGAAGGTATAGGCTATACGGATCTAATCCATTGCAACTTATAAGACCATAGACAGAGGCAAAATTGGAGGCAGGATCAGCTTTTTAGATACGAGGAATTCAAACCACTCATGGGAAACTAGCCGATGATCTGAGGGGAAAGAATAAATACTCAGTGAGAACACATGATATACTCTTATGCAGATCGATTCATTTCTGTTACTAAAAAAGAAGAGACCTATTTTGAGGGTACAAATGGGTATGTTAAAAATAAAATGAAATTTATATGTCTTTATTCAACAAAGAAGGTATATGTGGTAGAATCTGGGCTAGATTCTTTTCTTTTACCACCACATCAGCTGCTTTTTTAACACACTCATCCTCTGGATTAAACGCTATACCCAAGCCACATGTTTCAAACATAGGAATATCAAAGCAGGAATTACCGACCGCTGCACAGTATTCAGGTGGTATGTCATATTTTTCCATAATTTTTTTGACAGCTTCATCTTTATGCATGAGGCGAACTCTTAGAATACCCTCTCCAGTAATCCGTCCATCTTTATCGGTCTTTAGACCATTTGCAAGGAAATAATCTATCCCAAGTGTTCTAGAGATTTTTTCAGCTAAAATGTCAAGACCTGCGCTTACAATAGCAGTTTTGATATTATGATTTCTCAAGGTGGCTATGCATTTTTTTGATCCATACATCACTGGGAGTCTATACAGAATATCAGCTATTTTATCACGGGTGGTATATTCATTGTTTTGCTTCCAAAGGGAAATATCTCTTCTTATAAACTCAAGATCATCTATTTCTCCTCTGAGATAAAGATCTACGGATCTCTGATTATTTGTCCCAAAGTAGTTATGTATATATCTCCAGGAGCTAATTGTATCCACAAGTACTCCATCCATATCGAATATTACTAGTTTTATCGTACCTATGTTTCTTCTGTTTCTTCTATTCCTCATACCGTGTTTTGCTGTCTCCATATTTTTTCTTTTTCTATAGCAATAGTATTTGCATGTTGAGTACATAGAGAGAAATGGCAAATAAGGTATCAGATTAATAACTTTTTCAGAGCAATAAACATGGTTTTTTCTAGACCCAGTTTTTTCTAGTTTCATTAAAAAAATTTATTAATGAAAAACAATATTAATCTTATTTGGAAGGGAAAAACATGATATACGATGTTTATAAAAAAATTTTTATTTTTATAATGCTGGTCCTATTGCTTTGCTCCTCTATGACACAGGCCTCTAACATGGAAAACGGCAAACAAACCAGTGATGATACATCCAAAGATATATCCTCTAACATCGTATGCCAAATGGGACCAGTAGGAGAAAATGATAACTCTTCTATTTATCAGCTTCTTGTGATAGCCCCGAGTAGATTTAAAAAAGCATTGCAGCCGCTTATACTGCATAAAAACAGAATGGGTGTATCCTCTAGACTGGTCACTCTTGATGAGGTATATGATCAGATGTACTGGAAGGGACGTGATGATGCCGAGAAAATCAAATACTTTATAAAAACCGCTGTTGAGGAATGGGGTGTGAAATATGTGCTTCTCGTTGGTGGCATGAAGGGGCAGTGGGGTAAGTGGTATGTGCCAGTACGCTATGTACATATGGATGATGGATGGGAAGACAAGTTTATCACTGATCTCTACTATGCTGACATATATGATTCCAATGGAAATTTTTCCACATGGGATTCTGACAACGATGGTATCTTTGGAGAATGGTATGAGGATAAGGCGGAGGACGAAGGAATTGACCTATATCCAGATGTATGTGTTGGACGACTACCATGCAGAAATGTTTTTGAGGTAAAAATAGTGGTTAAAAAGATCATAGATTATGAAACAAAGACCTTTGGTAAAGACTGGTTTGGAGATATGCTGGTTGTTGCTGGTGATACCTATCCAGAATCTCAGAATCCAAACTGGACTGGATATGAGGGAGAATACTATGCTGAAAGAGCTTTAGAGAATATGACAGGTTTTAACCCTGTAAGGCTATATGCATCTGATGGAAGTTTCAGTAAGCAGTCTGATGTGATAAAAGCATTAAGTAAGGGTTGTGGTTTTGTGTATTTTGTTGGGCATGGCAATCCAACAACATGGGGTAATCATCCCCCAAATAGCACCTCCTTTATCACAGGATTAAAGGTATGGAGCATGTACCGGCTGAGGAACCATGGTAGATTCCCTGTATGTGTAGTAAGTGGTTGCCATAACTGTCAATTTGACGTATCGATACTACGATTTTTTAATAAAACAGGTAGATATAGAGGAGAGGCAACTCCTGAATGCTGGGGCTGGTGGCTCACACGTAAGATAGGCGGAGGAGCTATTGCTACTATTGGATGCACAGCACTTGGATATACAAAGGAAGATAAAATCTCATTTGATGGCGGCCTTAACTGGCTGGAGGTAGAGTTTTTCAGAAGCTACGGACAAAAACATATACATGTTCTCGGGGAAACATGGGCTGAGGCAGTATCATCATATATCGATACCTTTCCAATAGACTGGAACAGCTCAGCTAAAAATGATTCCTTTATCGATGCGAAAGTCGTAGAATCATGGAATATAATTGGTGATCCAAGTCTAATGATCGGGGGATACCCTCAAGATATTAATTCATAACAAAATAAAGTGAAATCAAAATATCCTTACACTAAAAAGTAAAACACAGCGAAAAGCATTCCATTTATTTTTGAGCTGCTGAAATATCTGAAGTAAATAAGTAACTGGAGGGGGAATATCTTTAAAAAGGAGAATTCAGTTACCTCTTTACTATGACATTACCTTTAGATCTGTTGGAAAAGGCAGTGAACCAGAGATTAGTTCTTCTGTTGAAAGATGGAAGAAGCCTAGAGGGAAGGCTTTTAGGATACGATGAATACATGAATCTTGTTTTAGAGGATGTCGAGGAAACAAAGGATGAAACAAAACGTAGGCTAGGTAGAATAATACTGAGAGGAAACAATGTTGTAAGTATATCACTAACTTAAAAGCGAAAAGCATATATATGGGTTATTATTATTTATGTAATGGAAGGAATTGGGCTGGTAGTTGTTGTTTTTGTTAGAGTGCATCCCATCCCCTCCTAGTGAGACCAGCCATCCTTCCCTCTTTTTGCTTCTAACATTAAAAGTTTCTTCTCTAGATTAGCCTCTGTTTCGCCTCTGTTTCTTTTGAGATTATTCAACAAAAAATGATGGCATTAAGATTTTTGGATAAAAAAATTTTAAGTATTATTTATAGGATGCAAAGAATGAGGTTTTTTATGGGGAGAAATATGGTTGTTAAAGCCGCGAGAGGAGAAATGCTGAGATGTAAAGGATGGAGACAGGAAGCTATTTTACGTATGTTAGAAAACACTCTTGAAAACGCTGAGATTCCTGAGGAGCTGATTGTATATGGTGGTACTGGAAAGGCTGCGCGTAACTGGAAATGCTATGAGAAGATAGTGGAGACCCTCAAAGATCTTGAGGACGATGAGACATTGCTTATTCAATCTGGCAAGCCTGTAGCCGTATTCAAAACATGGAAAAACTCACCACGGGTGTTGATTGCAAATTCTAATATTGTGCCGCATTGGAGTAAATGGGAGAAGTTCCGTGAACTTGAGGAGTTAGGATTGATAATGTATGGCCAGATGACAGCAGGTTCATGGTGTTATATCGGTACACAGGGTATAATCCAAGGAACTTATGAGACATTCGCAGCCTGTGCCAAGAAGCATTTCAACAGTGATCTAACTGGACGGGTTGTACTTACTGGTGGAATGGGGGGCATGGGCGGCGCTCAGCCTCTTGCTATAAAGATGAATAATGGTGTTTGTATAGATATTGAATGTGATGAGAAACGTATTGATCGACGTGTGAAGACAGGTTTCTGTGATGTAAAAACAGATGATATCTACGATGCAATGGAGATGGCACTTCAGGCTAAAGAGGAGAAAAAAGCTGTCTCAATTGGTGTTGTTGGTAACTGTGCAGATATCATGCCTCAACTGGTAGAAGAAGGTTTTCATCCAGATGTAGTTACAGATCAGACATCTGCACATGATGAACTTAATGGATATATCCCAGCTGGATACTATGGTAGATCTATAAGGGATGCTCTGAAGCTTAGAAAAGAAAATCCAAAGGAGTATATTAGAGAGTCTATGGAGAGTATGAAAAAACACTGCGGAGCTTTGCTAAATTTTCAGAAAAAAGGATCCGTGGTCTTTGACTATGGTAACAACCTCAGGGGACAGGCATACAAGGCAGGACTAAAAAATGCATTTAACTATCCAGGTTTTGTTGTAGCATACATAAGACCCATGTTTTGCGTTGGACGGGGACCATTCAGATGGATTGCACTTTCTGGAAACCCTGAAGATATTCTAAAGACAGACAAAGTGGTTACCGACATGTTTCCCAGAGACAGGGTTCTATGCAACTGGATCAGACTTGCAGAAAAATATCTTCCATGGGAGGGATTACCCGCTAGGGTATGCTGGTTGGGATATGGCGAGAGGGAGAGATTTGCATTAAAGATAAACAGAATGGTGAGAACCGGGGAGATCGGCCCAATAGCCATAACAAGAGATCATCTTGATACCGGCAGTGTCGCCTCTCCATATAGGGAGACGGAGGGTATGCTTGATGGAAGCGATGCCATTGCAGATTGGCCTCTGCTTAACGCACTGTTGAACTGTGCAGCTGGTGCAGATAGCGTTCATATACACAATGGTGGCGGAGTAGGTATAGGTCTGTCCACACATGCAGGTATGGTGGTGATATGCGATGGAACACCTGATACTGATGAACGTATAAAAAGAGTATTCAAAACAGATCCGGGAATAGGTATAGCTAGACATGCAGATGCTGGCTATATGGAGGCTATTGAAGTAGTAAGAGAAACAGATCTAAATGTTCCTATGATCGAATAGAAATAAGGATGATGGAGTGTATTTTTTATGATAGAGATAGATGGAGAGCATTTAACCATTAATGATGTAGTCAAGGTTGCAAGAGAATTTGAAAAAGTAAAACTTACGAAGGAAGCAGAGAGGAGGATAAAAAAGGCTTGTGAGATGGTTGAAAAAATTGTGATTCATGACGGCATGGTTGTATATGGTATAAACACAGGTTTTGGGAATCTTGCAAACAAAAGAATTTCATCTAAAAAATTAGATGAGCTTCAGCTCAATCTTATAAGGAGTCACTCCTGCGGAGTTGGAGAACCACTATCAATAGATGTAGTACGTGCTATGATGATCCTCCGAGTAAACTCACTTGCTAAAGGATACTCCGGTGTTAGACCCAAAACAGTGAAACTACTTGTTGATATGCTGAACAAAAGAGTCCATCCAGTTGTTCCAGAAAAAGGTTCATTGGGAGCAAGTGGGGATCTCATTCCACTGGCACATATAGCTCTTGCCATGGTTGGTGAGGGTGAGGTAATAGTAGATGGAAAAACAATGTCTGCTAAACAAGGGTTTAGACGAAAAGGCATCAAACCTGTTACACTCATGCCGAAAGAAGGTATTGCGTTGATAAATGGCACACAGCTCATGACAGGCATCGGCTGTCTGGTTCTCTCAGATGCATATCTACTACTTAAAAATGCTCAGATAGCAGGTGTTATGAGTCTTGAGGCATTAAGAGGAACTGATCAAGCATTTCGAAAAGAGCTCCACATAGCTAGACCACATAAGGGTCAGCTTCAATGTGCAGAAAACCTATGGATGCTGACTCGTGATAGTGAGATCATCGCATCACATAGAAACTGTTCTAAGGTACAGGACCCCTACACGTTACGATGTATGCCTCAGGTCTTTGGTGCATCCATGGATGCATTATCATATGTTAGATCTGTTTTAGAAACAGAGATCAATTCTGCAACAGATAATCCTCTTCTATTTCCAGAAAACATGGAGAGTCTTTCTGGTGGAAACTTCCATGGCCAGCCAGTAGCAATGGCACTAGATTTTCTCACATTAGCCATATCTGAAATAGGCTCTTTTAGTGAGAGAAGAATAGCGAGACTAGTTGATTCCAATCTATCCGGTCTACCACCATTTCTAACTGAGAAAAGTGGGCTGAATTCTGGTTTTATGCTCCCCCAGTACGTAGCTGCTGCGCTTGTAAGTGAAAACAAAATACTATGCCATCCAGCTACAGCTGATTCTATACCAACATCGGCAAATCAGGAGGATCATGTAAGCATGGGGGCAACAGCGGCATTAAAATCACTTAAGGTACTAAAAAATGTACAATACACTGTTGCTATAGAATACATGACCGCAGCACAGGGACTTGAATTTCATAAACCACTCAGACCCTCACCAGCTATAGAAGCTGCATATAATGTTATAAGAGAAAAGGTGTCGAAGTTAGAAGAAGATAGACCATTCTATAAAGATATAAAAAAGATGTTTAACCTAGTGAGAAATGGGGATATTGTAACATCAGTTGAAAATATCGTCGGAAAACTCCATTAAATATTTTATTAAAAAACATTTCAAACAATGGTTTTATCTCCCTTATAGACTTACCAAAATTTTTGCAATGGAGGCAAACAATGGAAAAAAGACCGCAGGATAACGAAAAAACCTGGGATACTATAGCTCAGAGCTTCAACACAACACGAAATAAACCATGGAAACAATGCATTGATTTTATACAACAATTACCAGACACATATACTATTGCTGATCTCGGATGTGGCAATGGGAGACATCTACTGCCATGTGCAGAACACTGCAAAAAGGCAATCGGCCTAGATATCTCAAAAAAGCTATTAAACATCACCAAAAACAAAATCAAAAAACAACATCTCAACAACACAGAGCTAATACATGCAGACATAACACAGCTACCACTCAAAGAAAACACCATGGATGCCATTATTTTTATCGCAGCGTTACACAACATAAGAGGAAGAAAAAAACGAATACAGTCTCTAAAAGAGGTAAATAGAATACTTAAAAAAAATGGAAGAGCTCTTATTAGTGTATGGTCTAGATGGCAGGATAGATACAGAAAACATTTCATAAAAAAAATGTTGTTCAATAAAAAAAAGCATGGTAGAGAAGAATTCGGTGACATCTATATTTACTGGAGACAACATAGTCTCAACATACCTCGTTATTATCATCTCTATAGCAAAAAAGAGTTTATCAGAGACATAAAACAATCAGGATTAGAGATAGAAAATATTCAGAGTGTAAAAATCCATTCAAAAATATTTCCTGACAACTATTTCGCCATAACAAAAAAGAAAAGATAAGATTAATAAAATCCCGCCATTATTCTGCAAAAAAACAAAAAAGTTTTTTATCAAAACCAATGGAGAACGATCATCTTGAACGATATTATAACAACTAGAGAACTTACAAAAAAATTCAATGGACTTACAGCCGTCGATCACATATCGTTTTCAGTAAAAAAAGGAGAAATATTTGGGTTTCTAGGACCAAATGGAGCGGGAAAAACCACGACGATAAAGATGCTAACCACACTTCTACATCCAACATCTGGAACTGCAGAAATCGCAGGATTCAATATAACAAAAGACAAAGAGAAAGTAAGACAGTACATAGGAGTTGTCTTCCAGGAGCCGGCACTTGACACAGAACTAACTGGTATAGAAAACCTGGATTTCCACGCAAGAATGTATGGCATCAGGAAAGAGGAAAGGAAAGAAAGAATAGAAAAATTACTACAACTCATCGATCTATCAGAAAAAAAGGATGTACTCGTGAAAAACTATTCCGGTGGTATGAAAAGAAGACTTGAAATAGCACGTGGTCTAATACATCATCCCCATGTTTTATTTCTCGACGAACCAACACTAGGCCTTGACGCACAGACAAGAAGAGTAATCTGGGACTATATCAAAGAGATGAACCACAAGGAAAACACGACGATTTTTCTAACAACACATTATATGGACGAGGCTGACTATCTATGCGATAGAGTGGGAATGATAGATCACGGACAGATACTTGTGATCGACACAATCAACAATCTAAAAAACTCTGTTGGAAACGACATCATAACACTCTCCTGCTCAGATATGCATAGACTCAGCAGGGAGCTAGAAAAAAAAACATGGATCAAAAACATAAAACAACACAACACATTTTTAACACTAGGAGTAGAAAAAGGAGAAGAAAAAATACCAGCTATAGTAGAAATAGCGCAAACTCTAAAAATAAGGATAAAGTCAATCAATGTAAGAAAACCCACTCTCGACGACGTATTCCTACACTACACTGGCAGAAGCATACGTGAACAAGAACCAGAAAATCCGTTAAAACAAATAGCTAAAATACGTTATAGAAAACAATAGAGGAAAAAAATAGATGTCAAAAATAACAGAATTGCAAGCTATCTACGTCATGTGGCTTAGAGAGATGAAAAGATTTATTAGAGCACGAAGCAGACTCCTAGCCAGTATAATACAACCGCTTTTTTTCCTCACCATACTAGGATTTGGTCTCAACAAAGCAATAATACCTGGCGTAGAAGGAGATTACATGTATTTCCTAGCACCAGGAGTCATCGCAATGGCAATAATGTTCTCATCCATGTTCACAGGGGTATCAGTGTTATGGGACAAAAAATTTGGATTTCTGCAGGAAGTTCTAGTAGCACCAGTTAGCAGACTCTCCATAGTAATTGGAAGAACACTAGGAGGAGCAACAACAGCTCTCATACAGGGATTGATAATACTGATCATAGCCCTCAGTCTAGGCGTAAGAGTATCCACAATATCTCAGCTTATACTAACACTCATAATGATGATCATAATAGCATTTACATCAGTCGGATTCGGCTTGATCATCGCATCAAAAATGGAAGACCTCCAGGGATTCCAACTAATCATGAACATGCTGATCCTTCCTCTCTTCTTCCTGTCATCAGCATTTTTCCCATTAGACAAACTAACGGAGACAATGCCAACATGGATAGGAGATATATTCATGATTAACCCCCTATTTTACATGGTTGATGGGATACGTGGAAGTCTCACTGGAATAAACAACCATTTTCATCCCTTAATAGACCTACTGGTTCTCCTTATAATCTGCATAGCTATGATGAGTCTAGGAAGCTATTTTTTCGGTAAAAGTGAAGTATAAAAAGAATAATATTATTTATGAGTGTTTCAGAAAAAAATTGCGGTGAAAACAAACGACATTAAAACAAGAATAATCGTTAAAACTATCAGCACAGCAGCTATTTTCCAATTAGATCCAAAGACAATAGGTATAGGCCCAATCAGCACAACGCCACCACCTTCAAAAAATCTTTTTTTAGCAAGAATATGATCATCATCTCTCCCTCCTCCAAAATCCTGTAGTTCTTTCAAATCCGATTCAACATCGACAAACCCAAACATGAACAGCAATATTGAAACAAAGATAAAAACAACTCCAAACAAAGCATATACCCCAGATCCCACGAAAAAAGGAAAAATAAGGATAAAACCAGTGTTAACCTCACCAGTCAACACACCATAGACAAAAAATGTTATTCCAGAAATAAAAAGAAGCATGGAGATAAAATGATATTTGTTCATACACCTCTTTTCTCCATACATTTTTTAAATGTCTTGACCATGTTTTTCAAACAACATGCTATTGTAACAGGCCCAACACCACCAGGCACTGGAGTTATGATAGATGCTTTTTTCTTCACTGAATCAAAATCTACGTCGCCACAGATTCCCTTTTCTGTTTTTACAATACCGACATCGATTACAACCGCATTTTTTTTCACATGATCCGCCCCAATAAGTCTAGGGACACCAGTTGCAGTAATAAGAACATCAGCTTTGCAGCTATACTGTTTTAGATCATGAGTAAAAACATGACAGATAGAAACCGATGCATCACGGTTAAGCAAAAGTGCAGCTAATGGCTTACCTACAACATTACTATGATTGACAACAACTACATCCATGCCACGTACATCTATGTGCTCATGTTCTAGTATAGTGATAACAGACAGTGGAGTACATGGCACAAGATCTTCATCTCCAGCCAGTGTCCTACCCATATTATATGGATTAAAACCCTCCACATCTTTCCATGGAGCTATAGCATCCATGATTCTACTCTCAGAGATATGATCTGGTATGGGAAACTGGATTAATATCCCATGAATACTTTCATCCAGATTTAGTTTATAGATGGAATCTAAAACACTATCTTCAGATATATTTTTCGGAAACTCAAGATAGCTAGTTTTGATTCCCACTTGTCTGCATGCATCATCCCGCCGTCTTAGATATAGATCCGATGATGGATCTCCACCGATTTTAACAGTAGCCATATGCGGAGGGATCCCGTATATCTGGCGTAAGCTCTTTATCTCCCTAGCAAGGCTTTTATGGATGTCATATGCGATTTTTTTTCCATCAATGATTTCTGCAGTCATCTTTCTAGACAAAAAAAGAAAAATGTCAGAAAAACATCTCATGGTTTATAAATACTTAGGTTTTTGTTCCTATGGCATAGAACTGGGGAAAAAAGTTAAGCTGTATCCTGTCATCAAGAGACTTAAGATACTCATATTCCCATTCATCTATTTCTTCTTCAGAAAGACCTGCGTCCCGCAGAACCTTGATGTAGAAATCTCTTGCATGAAGATAATATCTCTTATCCTCCTCACAAGACCATATCCTACAGTTTCCAATCCCAACTGTTGTTTTAAGTCCTGCCAGGGTGAAAAGAGCTCTAAGTTTTCTACCAATATGAGGATCACCGCCTTTTTTCCTTATTGCCTCCCCTGCAAATATGGGGTCAGCCCGTGGGTTCTCCGGCCAATGTATTTTCCCTCCGTAATCTGGCTCTAAGGATGCCAATACCTTCCCTCCAGGCCTAGTAACTCTGGCCATCTCATTCACCACCATCTGCGGGTCATCAGCCCACATCAACAACAAATTGCAAGTCACAATGTCAAAAGTGTTGTCATTAAATGGTAGAAGATGGGCATCACCAACACATAATTCTACATTATCATAATCTCTAAGTATCTCATCTGCTACTTTGATCATATCAATGGATCCATCAACTCCAATTACACATCCCTTTGTCAAACGGGCAATATCTCTTGTCACGACACCAGAACCACAGCCTACATCTAAGACAATATCTGCATCTTTAAGACCTACTTCCAAATATAGAGGTAGTCTCTCTTCCGCTGTCTCTAGCGCCTGTAACTCCAATTTCTTTATGAAATCCTGAAATTCTTCTTTTGATCTCCTATGAGACGCGATATTTTCTCTCATTTTCATATCCAGACAACAGGGTACATAGATTATTCACATCACATAGATAAAGATTTCTTTTTTATATCGAAAAATCAAAATTTTGAGAAATAGCCCAAAGAAGAAATATGAATTATTAAAGAAAAATTTTAGTGAAACATAGAAAAAGAGTTCTTACCGATAAGTGGGATATGCGGTGGGAGTAGGAGGCCTGAAGGTAACAAGAAGAGGTGGGTCTAAAAATTGGGAAAAATATTTTTCAGACCACCCTACTCCACTCCCCAATGTCTGTGTTCTAGGTTGGTTAATACTTATTTTCTTTTCTTCAGCTCTTTAAGGGTTAAAGTGTCTTCGAATCTTCCTACAAAGACGTATCCATCTTCTGTTTTTTCTATCAACCCTTCGTTTAGTGCAATTTCAAATAGTTTATCATCAATTTTTATGGTCTTTCCTCTATTCATTTTTTGATTGTATTCCCTATGTTTTTTGTTGTTATGAATATCTATGAGATATTCCGGCCCCATATCTAATATTACATCAACACGATACATAGATTCTTCATCTCCTCCAGCACATAGATTGTTATTATGTACCATGGTATTGTCTATCACTGATAGTATTTAAAGGTATCTCATAAAACTGTCAGAAGCAGAAAAATACATTGTTTGACAGAACGTCAAGTGGATCGAAAAAGATAAATTTATTGTTGAACCATGTAGAAAGTTGACTTACATTTAACCGGAAAAACTGCTGTGTTGCATAATTCAATAATGTTTAGTCTCTCATCTACCCTGGGCTTTTTAATTTCCGATATAGCTATCCTGTAACCCAGGGAAGCTCATGGGTCACATCATATTTGAGCAATGCACT
>QMSS01000018.1 GCA_003649715.1 Thermoplasmata archaeon | reverse complement strand
TCAAAGGAAAGTGTTGAAAGTTGGATAAAAGCGTTTGTAACACTCTATAATATGGAGGTGAGAATTTCTTGACAGCCCCTAATTTCAAAAAACGAAAGATTTATACGACCAAATCTATTCCAACTGAGGTCAGGGGAGGAAAATTCTATTATGAGGATAAAAGACATGCTATTAGCTACGAATCAGCTTCCATTAATGATAGGGCTGATATTTATAGGAACATTTGGTCGATATCTTTTTGTCAGCTCTGATGTTCCACCAAATTTTGAAATAATAATGGTAACAACATTTCTAGCAGCTATTTTTCTAAAACCAGCTATAGCAGTTTTTGTACCCTTGATAAGTATGATATTCAGTGACTTGTTACTTGGAAACCCAATCTTTGTGGGTAACCAGATGAATAGAATAGTGTTGTTCACTTATTCTGGTTTTGCGATGATCTCCCTTATAACAGTTTTTAATCAAGATCGTTTCCGGAGAGGACTAGGCGAAGTAAAACTAAGAAACCTTGGTATCGCTATGGGTGTTGGCATTGGATTTGTTTTGATATATGATGTATGGACTAACATTGGATGGTGGTATCTACTCTACCCACACACGGCAAACAGTTTAGTTCTAGTTTTTACTGCGGGTATACCATTCATGATAAATCATATACTTTCTGGCATAATCACTTTTACTGTGATAGCTCTCCCAATTGTATCATATTCTGCTCGTAAACATAAAATTGTGATACCAACCAGACTTAGAAAGGCTCATAGGCTCATAGTCGCTGCTGTAGCAATATGTCTAATCATATTATCCCTTACAGGAACTGCGATGCAGATACCCAGAAAAGGAGAGATATGGTTTGAAAAAACAGATGAAACTAGTGTAAAAATAGTTGTACTAGGCGATGGATGTACTATCGAAGACAACATTTTTGCATATGATGGAGACACAGTGTTTTCCATTTTAAAGAAATGTTCAGCTAGAAATGATTTCTCATTAAATTACACCTACTATGAACAGTTTGACTCCATAATGATAGATTCAATAAATGGTGACATAAACGGAGATAACGGTAGATATTGGCAGTATTATGTTAACGGTGAGTTACCAATGATTGGATGTGACAAATATATGGTATCCAATGGTGATCACATTGAATGGAGCTTCGAGACTATACCCCTATCATAACCTCATGGCTGCATCATCAGATTTTTTGATAAAGTTTATATTACATGAAGAGATAACTGAGTGGGAGGTAGGTAGGATATGGCTATAGGTTTTGTGCTTATAAGTGCAGCTCCTGCACATGAGCATGAGGTGTACAATAAGCTTTCTAAGGTTCCAGAGATCATTGAGCTTCATCCACTCTTTGGAGAATATGATCTCATAGCGAAGATTGAGGCTGAGGATTTCGAAAAACTAGGTGATATTGTTGTAAACAAGATCAGATCCATAGAGGGTGTGATTGATACTAAGACGCTAACTGGAACAAAATTCTAAAAAATTTGGGAGATGAGGTGAAGATAGGTATGGAATGGCATCAATATTTTTTGAGTATGTTGACGCTAGTATTTGCAATAGCAAGTATAATCGCTGGTATATTCACAGCATATTTTGGGTCTGGTAAAAGCAGAGCAGTAGGTGCAATACTAATAATCATAGGTCTAATAGTTGGTGTCATCTTCCTGTGGTTCGCTGGGCTACTGTCATTTCTTGGTGCGGCTCCATACTCATTTTCAGGTGTCGTCGTCAGCGGTGTTCTATCTGTAATCGGTGCAGTAGT
This sequence comes from Thermoplasmata archaeon, assembly GCA_003649715.1. GTDB lineage: Archaea > Thermoplasmatota > E2 > DHVEG-1 > DHVEG-1 > B82-G9. Next base: position 13,109 of record QMSS01000018.1, on the reverse strand, counting down.
GGGGGCACTGGTTGCTCTAGGTATCTTCCTACTGGCTATAATGAAAGCATAAAAAAAACCAGATTTTTTTTCAAAAAAATAATCTCATCCACCGAAATCTATTCAGTTTAACTTAGCGAAATAATTGGGTTCTCAGCATTTCAGTCATTTACCTGTAACGTAATATACTCATATCCAAAAAATATTTGTGGATCCTGACGTCATTGGTAAGCTCAGGGTGGAAGGAGAGAGCTAGAAACCTATTCTGCCTAACTGCTACCACCATCTCTTTGTTTATCTTCGCTAGAATCTCGCATCTTCCCCAGGTTTTTCTGATAATCGGTGCCCTTATAAAAACCGCGTTATAAGGATAATCAAATCCTTTAAACTCTATTTTTTTCTCAAAAGATTCCCTTTGTCTTCCAAATGCATTTCTTTCAACCTTGATATCCATTGCATGTAACAGCCTTACCTCTTCCTCATTTTCATTGTCAGTTAGCTCTTTAGCGAGCAGCACACATCCCGCGCATGTACCCATTATTGGTAAATCATCATTTTCTATTCTTCTAACCACTCTATCATATATTCCAGATTTGTAGAGGATCTTGGATATGGTAGTGCTTTCTCCACCAGGTATTATCAATATATCTAGGTTATCGATCTCCTTTTTTTGTTTAACAACAACAACCCTTCCATCTACATTTTTTTCTTTTAAAGCATTTTTCATAGAAAACACGTGTTCAGATACATCCCCCTGAACACCTAACACTCCAGCTAACAGTGTCTTTACCATCCTCTCTCCTGTAACAGTTGTTCCTCGGAGAGGGTTTTTATTTCGATGCCAGGCATTGCCTCTCCAAGTTTTTTGCTTACCTTAGCTACAATGTGTGGCTCATTATAGTGAGCCACTGCCTCTACTATAGCTTTCGCTCTTTCTCTAGGATTAGATGATTTAAAGATACCTGACCCAACAAAAACTCCGTCACTTCCTAGTTGCATCATTATCGCCGCATCTGCAGGAGTGGCTATGCCACCAGCTGCGAAGTTAACCACAGGTAAACGCTGCATTTTTTTTATATCCTGAAGTATTTTGAAAAGATCTTTTTTTATCTCACCATATGTGTATTCTTCAAAGACTATTGTATTGTCATCCACATCTCCACCTGTAAAGGTCTTTACAGCATTGGCATAGCTCTGAGCATATTCCTCTGCCAGTACATGTAGCTCATTGTTGTTCATCCATCCAAGTTTTTTTATCATACCAGTTACCATTCTCTGGTGACGTATTGCTTCAACTATGTTGCCTGTGCCTGCCTCTCCTTTGGTACGAATCATCGCAGCTCCCTCCCATATCCTACGTACAGCCTCACCTAGACTTCTGCAGCCACATACAAAGGGAACAATGAACTTTCGTTTGTCAATATGATAAAATGGATCAGCAGGTGTTAACACCTCTGATTCATCTATCATATCTACACCTAAGGCTTGTAAAGCCTGTGCCTCAGCAAAATGACCTATTCTAACCTTTGCCATAACAGGAATGCTAACAGAATCCATGATCTCTTCTATAACCTGCGGATCTGCCATTCTTGCTACCCCTCCATCTGCACGTATATCTGCTGGCACTCTCTCTAGAGCCATTACCGCAACTGCACCGCTTTCTTCTGCTATTCTCGCCTGTTCAGGGTTGGTGACATCCATAATCACACCCCCTTTTTGCATCTTAGCAAAGCCTTTCTTCAGCAGATCTGTACCATATCTCGTTTTTGCTACATCATCTACGTCTCTCATTTTTACTCCACCCCAAAAGATTAAATGAACCCTTTTGCAGTAAGGATATCAAATACTTCTTATTAAAGAGCTATGTTGTAGATAAATCTATCGTTCTTAAAATAAATGGGTCTCCCTGTAGTCTTTAAACAGAAGGGAAAAAACCTGATGTAGAAGAAATGATATGCTTTTACCACCATTTTTTTATTAGGTTTTCTCAGTTTTTTTGATGGAAATTGCGAACATTTTTACATAAGAAAATGATGTTCTTTCTACAAAAAATAAAAAATCTAAATTTTGGTTTATGTATGATCCTATAAAGCTCGCTAAGAAAACCGAGGAGATAGTTATCCGTGGCGATAAGCGTAAGTATTATCGCTTCAGAGGAACAAGATTCTACGGTGGCTCAGCTACCGCAGATACAGTAGGATGTAATCTCAGATGTGTGTTCTGCTGGTCTGAAACACCTGTTAGAATACCACAAAACATAGGTATCTTCTATAGTCCGGAGGAGGTAGCTGATAGGCTACTTCATATTGCTGGAAAACATCATTTTAACATAATGAGGGTTTCAGGTGCTGAGCCTACTATTGGCAGAAAGCATCTTATATCTCTTCTTGAGAATCTAGATGGTGGTCCTCTTTTTATTTTAGAGACTAATGGCATACTTCTAGGAAGTGATCCAAGTTATGTAAAGGAGTTATCTAATTTTGATAACCTTCATGTCCGCATATCTCTAAAGGGTGGTAATATAAATGAGTTTAGATGGCTGACTAATGCAAATAGAGGTTTTAGATATCAGATAAAGGCCTTAGAATATCTTAGAGACTTTGATGTATCTTTTCATGCATCTATTGTCTCTGTTGCTATTAAAAAACAGGAGATCCTGGGCATGTTCCAAAAAATGGGTCTTGATGATGTTTACATCGAATGGGAGAGGATCAGGATGTATCCTCCTACCAGGAGTAGATTAAGAAAGATGGGGATGTTAAAGCATTTTCTATAAAATATGCTATTTCACATTTTTCTTGTTACAAAAATATATTTCTCCCTCAGTGCCATTTTTTGTTATTTAGAATTGATCCAAAAAATGATTCATACATTCATTTTACTGGTTTTTTTGGGTTAAGAGAGACTATTCCTCCCCTAGTTTTTTCAACCTAGGAATCAAACCGCCTGCCTCTAAAATCTTTTTTATAAAACCTGGAATAGGATGGAAACTAAATCTAAGATTTTTGGTCTTATCCACAATAAAACCCTCATTTATGTCTATTTCTAACTCATCCCCACTGTCAATAATGTCAGCAGCATCTGGTGACTCTACAACTGGTAGACCCTGATTTATCGCGTTTCTATAAAATATCCTTGCAAATGATTTTGCAACAATACATCCGACTCCTGCATACTTCAAACACATCACAGCCTGCTCTCTGGAGCTTCCACATCCGAAGTTTCTGCCAGCCACAACAACATCTCCTATATGAAATTTTTTTAGAAAATCTGGATCAAGGTCCTCCAAAACATGCTTGACCATCTCCTCCGGGTCAGTCAAATGTAGATATCTACCAGGTAGGATAACGTCTGTGTTTACGTCATTACCATATTTTATAGCTTTTCCTTTTATAATCATACTAATTCATATCTCCCGTGGGTCTGTTATCTTGCCTCTCAGCGCTGAGGCAGCTACAGTGGCTGGTGATGCCAAGTATATTTCAGCATCAGGAGAGCCCATTCTACCTCTGAAGTTACGACTGGTAGAAGATACAACACGTTCCCCACTAGCGATCACTCCCTGATGTATTCCAAGACATGGACCGCAACCTGGGTTCACAAGTACGGCACCTGCCTTCATAAGAATCTGGATATATCCATACTCTATACATTGAAGATATACTGATCTTGATGCAGGGGAGACAATCATTCTCACATTTTTTGAGATAGTTTTACCTTTTAATATCTCAGCTGCTATGGCAATATCCTCGAGACGCCCATTGGTACAGGAGCCTAAAACTGCTTGATCTACATCTAAACCCACAACCCTGCTGATGGGCTTAACATTATCTATTTTGTGAGGACAGGCAACCTGCGGTTCCAAATCAGAGATATCGAAATCAAAGTTTTTTTCATAAACTGCATCATCATCAGCATAAACAGACTTAAATAACCCATGTACTCTAGATTTCAAATAGTCAAATGTTTTTTTATCTGGAGGGATAATGGCAGCTTTTACACCCATCTCCACAGCCTGATTAGCGATACACATCCTACCATCTATACTCATACCCTTTATCGTGTCTCCATAAAACTCACATGATCTATAATTGGCACCGTCTACGCCAACTCTGCTGATAATATGTAGTATAATGTCTCTAGCCATCACATATCTACCAGGTTTACCTGAAATATTGAATCTTAACGTCTTAGGTACCTTCAGCCATAGCCTTCCGGTACTCCAAACCATGGCCATATCTGTAGCTCCAATACCTGTTGCAAATGCTCCAAATGCTCCATAGGTTGTAGTATGAGAGTCAGTTCCCACAATCAGCATACCAGGATATACAAAGCCTTTTTCAGACACCACTTGATGGCAAATTCCCTCTCCCACATCATAAAAGTTTTTGATATGATGTATCTCTACAAAACCTCTTATATCCTTATGCATCTCCGCAGTTTTTATAGAATTCGCTGGTGATCTATGATCAAGAACCACCACAACACGATCTGGATTCCAAACCATGTTTTTTTCCCTAATTTCTCTAAAAATCTTTGAAACCAAAAATGTGTTGTCATGACTCATAGCGAGATCAACCTCTGCCTCTATAAACTCTCCTGCCTCCACTGATCTTTTACCTGCAGCTCTCGCCAGTATTTTTTCAGTAATTGTCTCCCCCATTACAGCCTATCATCTCCCTAGTTTTTCTGATGTTCCTCCATTTTTTTATGGAAATAAACAAAAGAAAAACAAGTAATTGCGAATCCTATTTTTTAAATAAACGCTTATTTTGGAATAGTAGAAAGAATATGAGAGGTTTTTTTAGTGTTTTTTTATGCGATGGTTACATCCTCACATAGATAGACATCCTGTATTGCATGAAGTAGTTTTATGCCTTCATCCATCGGTCTTTGAAATGCTTTTCTACCTGATATAAGTCCTATTCCTCCTGCTCGTTTGTTGATCACAGCAGTTCTAACAGCTTGAGCGAAATCATTTTCTCCAGATGGACCACCTGAGTTTATAAGCCCTACTCGGCCCATGTAACAATGGGCAACCTGATACCTCGCTAGATCTACTGGATGATCTGAACATAACTCTGTGTATGCTCGTTTGTCTATTTTCCCAAATTGAACTCCCTTCTCATTGAGTGCTATGTATCCACCATTTATTGTTGGGAGTTTTTGTTTGATGATGTCTGCCTCTATTGTTGCTCCTAAGTGGTTGGCTTGTCCGGTGAGATCTGCAGATGTATGGTAATCCCTCTCATTTATTTTAAAAGCAGGGTTTCTAAGATAACACCATAGTACCGTGGCCATGCCTAGCTCATGTGCATATTTGAATGCCCTGCTTACTTCTTGTATCTGTCTTGAGGATTCCTGTGATCCAAAGTATATGGTGCATCCAATAGCTGCCGCTCCCATCTCCCATGCCTGTTCTACATCTGCAAACATTATCTGGTCGAATTTGTTTGGATATGAGAGCAGCTCATTGTGATTGATCTTTACTATAAATGGTATTCTGTGTGCATATTTTCTAGAAACTGCTCCTAGGACACCAAGGGTTGATGCCACAGCATTGCAGCCACCTTTGATTGCTAGCTCTATAATCTTTTCCGGATCGAAGTAGATGGGGTTAGGTGTGAATGATGCAGCCGCTGAATGCTCTACTCCCTGATCAACAGGCAATATGGATAAGTATCCTGTTCCAGCTAGTCGTCCATGGTTAAAAATAGATTTAAGATTTCTCAAAACCTGGGTTGGCCTATCAGAATCCACAAATACTCTATCAACAAAATCTGGACCTGGTAGATGTAATGTTTCTCTTGGTATCTTTTCGCATCTATGCCTTAGTAAATAATCTGCTTCATCCCCTAGATACCCTCTAATAACATCTATACTACAGCCTGTATATTCCTCAATCTCCTCCAATTCTGTCATATCATCAACTCATACAACATTTCTTTTTCTACTAAAAGTAAAAATCATGATGGAGCACAAAAACCTTTCTAACACAAAAAAATGTTTTTTATATTTCTCCCATCTCATGTCGTTTTCTCAGTTTACCTAGCATGTCTTTAGTCATAGATGAAAGATCATATCTTGGTTCCCATCCCCATTCTTTACGAGCGGCGCTGTCATCGATGGATCTTGGCCATGAGTCTGCAATAGCCTGCCGGAAATCGGGTTTGTATTCACATCTGAAATCTGGGATATGTTTCTTTATCTCATCTGCCAGCTCCTCAGCTGAGAAACTCATAGATGCGATGTTGAAATCACAGTGATGCTGTAGTTTCGATATATCTGCCTCCATGAGATCGATTGTTGCCTTTATACAATCAGGCATATACATCATGGGAAGCACTGTGTCTTTTTTTACGAAACATACATACTTTTTTTTCCTGATTGCCTCATAGAACATTTCTACGGCATAATCTGTTGTGCCACCACCTGGTGGTGTCTCGCTACTTATTATACCAGGGTATCTTATACCTCTTACATCCAGATTAAATCTTCTAAAATAGTAGTCCCCCAACAGTTCACCCGCTACTTTGGTTAAACCATACATGGTGGTGGGTTTTAACACAGTGTCCTGCGGTGTGTTTTCCTTTGGAGTATTTGGACCGAATACAGCGATGGAACTTGGTATAAATACTCGTGTCATCTCATATTCACGGGCTATTTCAAGAATATTGTAGAGCCCATTGATGTTTACATTCCAGCATAGCATAGGTTTTTCCTCTCCAACTGCAGATAGGATAGCTGCCATGTTGTATATGGTGTCTACATCATATTTTTTTACGATCCTTTCAACTGTCTCTTTTTTCGTTATGTCTATGAACTCAAATGGACCTGAGTCTAGCAGTCTGCTGCTGGGTTTGGTTTTATGCCCAGTTGCTATTACATTGTCATTGCCATATTTTTTTCGTAATTCCATTGTTAGCTCTGAGCCGATTTGACCTACTGCACCGGTAACAAGAATTCTTTTCATATCGTCTGTGGGCATAATTTGTAGCACTTCCCAAAAATTAAAACATTCAAGTGAGCGAGATGAGTATGGCTATCAGAAATGGGTATACATATTTTACTGTTTTTTTAAAACTTTTTTAGATCTTTTTGTGTCTTTTTGGAGATATGATGTATCCTCTGTGTTTTTTTCTCCATTTTCCCCATCTGACCAATGCTAGTGGGAGTATCAGTACTGATGTTAGGAATGAATATGTTAGTGTGATGGCTGTTATGACACCAAATTGTACCTGTGGTGGCATTGGTGAGAAGATTAATATGATGAACCCTGCAGTTGTTGTTATTGCAGCTATTAGCAGTGCACTCCCTGTATGGCTGATTGTTTCTGAAACCGCCTTATATGGGTCACCTGTTCTATCTGCTGTTAGTCTAAATCTTTCTGTGGTGTGTATTGCGTAGTCTATTCCTATTCCTATGGTTAGACTGGTTACCATTATGGTCATAATGTTTAGAGAGTATCCTATGAAGTATATTGTTCCAAGTATCCAGATGATTGAGATGGATACAGGTATCATCGTGATAAGTCCAAGTGTTGGTCTTCTGTATGCTATTATTAGCGCTATTCCTGCGAAGATTATTGATATAGCTGTTGATGTTATTTGGCTTTCAGTTAGTGATGCTGTGATTGTTAGTGTGATTATGTTGGGACCTGTTGCGCATGCCACTGCATTTCCATAGTCCGATATGTCGGTGTTTAGCTCTTGTTTTAGTGTCTCCCTCATTTTGTTGATATCTGCTGAGTCTCTTTTCTGAATCGACATATCTACATATATTCTCATCACAGTGGCTGTGTATCTGTTATTTTCTCTGTGTAGAACATTTTTTGTACTAATACTGTACATCTTATCTTCGTATAGGTAGTCATATAGTCTTTTTACATCATAGTCGGTTTTTGGTATACCTGTTGTTTGATCTATATTGAATACAGTGATTAAACTGTTGTTGTTTTTTACCGCATCTTTTATTATTGTCATGATGCTGATAGTCTTTGTAGTACCATCGGGTTTCCGAGCTATTAGTGTGTCATCCTCCATGTTTTTATGTGTTTCTGATATTCCTCTTAGTGTTTCAACTGTGGCTACCTCTCCTTCTATAAGGATGTATTCCTGTTGTTCACTGGCATATGGGAACTCATCTGATATCTTGTTGAAGAGATTAATCGCAGGGTTGTTCTGCGGTAGGAACTCCTCTAAGTCAAATCCTGTTTCCAGATTACTTGCACCCATTAGCATTATAATTGATACAGCTGTTCCAACTAGAATTATTGTTTTTTGATGTGTCATCACAGCATTTGCTGTTCGATACATTATTTTTCTAAGTGATAATCTCTTTTTCCTTATTTTTTTCCTAAATTTTTTCTTTCTATCTAAAATGTATCTTATAGATGCTTGTAGTGTTATTGCTGTTATAAATGTGTATATTATCCCAATTCCTACTAGTATCCCGAAGTTTCTCACGGGTGGAACTGTTGCAGTGAGGAAGGACATAAATGCTATAACTGTGGTTATCATGGCTAGGAACATGGCTGTGCCTATTTCTTTTACTGACTTTTTTATGGCATGAGCTGCTGTTTTTCCTTTTTCTGTCTCTACTTTGTAGTTGTGGAATAGATGAACTGAATAGTCTACTCCTAGTCCCATTAATAATGGTACAAGTGCAACTGCCATGGTGTTGAAGGGTATTCCTAGCAGTACCATTGTGCCGAATAACCATATGATTGAGACTGTGAGTGAGAGAAGCGGTAGAAGTACATATGATATTTTTCTGAAGGTAATTAGTAGAATAAGCATTATTATGATAAATATCATGGGTCCGATTATCTGATTTGCTTTAGATGTCATGTCGTTTATTTGATAGGATATTACTCCTTCACCAGTTACTTCTATTCTTACAAAATCATTTTGCCTATCTAATTCAAAAACATTCTGGGCTATTTTTTTGTTTATTTTCATAGATTCTTCATATTCTAATGTTCCATTTATCTGTAGTATTATCAGACTTGCCTTTGGAGTATGTTTTTCTTCGTAGTCCTTTGAGAGAAAAGCTAATGCATTGATTCGTAGTTCCTTCATATAGTATGGTTTTATGAAGAAAGTATTGGCTGCAAATCCTTCATCAGGTGCTTTGTCAGATGTTTTCCAGCATCGATCTATGTCTTTAAGAGCTATTTTATCTGGCAGATAACCGGTTTGATTCATGAGTTCAAAAAGTTCATCGTATTTCTCCCATGATATTCCACCATATTTTTGAAGGATCCTTGTTGCTATATTGTTTATGATTGGCCTGCTTCTTATCTTTCCAATAGATTTTGTAATGAAGCTTGTGTTTATAGTCAGCCGAGCCCATGGTATTTTCAGCCATGGTAGCTGATAGTATCTTACTCCTGCATTGAATTATCCTAGTTTTGCTGGTATTTCAAATGCTCCCATCTTTGGAGCTACTCCTAGTCTGCCTATCTCTTCCCTGGAGATATTTATGACTATTCTATTGTCTTCTATGTTGAATGTGACATTTGCTGTTTTTAGAGGAACTGGAAAATACATGTTTTGTCCAGGTGGTTTTACCCATAGGTATGTCTCCTTTTTGTAGGAATTAAAAAGCTCATGTTTTCTCATATTTTTGATTATATCTTTGATATTTTTTGCAACACCTTTTCCTATTTCCCATAGACTGTTTGTTGGTTCTAGATGCGCGGCTATTCGAAAGTTTATATCCAGTCTTTTATCTGGTATTATCAGGTTTTTAAAATCTATGTACCACTCTATTACATTCAACATAAAATATGGTGGTTTGAGTGTTTTTTTGAGTTGCGATAAGTCATAGACTTCTATTGAGAATGTTATTGTAGTGTTATCTGATGTTACATAATAGTTTTTGATATCCATGCAGTCTATTGTTTTTCCTTTTGAGAGCCGTGGGAAAGGTTTATAGTCTATTGCTTCATTGGGATCATCTTTCTTTAATATCCTGATGTCTGTGTTTTCTCTTTCTGTTAATAGATCATTTAATGCAGTTATGATCTGTTTATTTGTGCTGTTTTCCAATGTTGTTCCAAATTCTATTTGACATATCTGATCTAGAAGGGTTGCGATGCTTACTGATCCTTCAACCTCGGGGTTTTTTTCTATCTCCTTTTGTATGAAGTATTGTTCTTTTAGTGCTTGTGGTGTTATGGTACTATTTGCATTCTGTTTTACTGCGTAAAGCATCATTATCTGTTGTTGTGTTCCAAAATAATCATATATCCTCATGTTTGCTTTTACCAGTTCATCATCTGGTAGAAAATCTTGTATATCTGTTTTCATTTTTAGTGATGGTAGTAGTGTAGAGAATGCTAGTGTTATTAGCAAGACAATTATTACTATAAGCCATGGTTTTTTTCAATCAGCAATCCTAGTTTAGTAAGCATATTCCATCATTTCTCAGACAGTTAGATCCAATTTTGATGTACATCCACCTGGCTTTTTTCTGACCCATAGATTTTTTTTGTCATACAGTACCTTATTTATATTTGGGGGTGGATGTACATCATAGCAGGGTTATTATGCTTATTAGTATTTAAGAACACAAACAGCTAACCCACATCAGCATAATAGTTGGTATATTATAAAAATATATTAATTTATTGTTTGGATTTAATAAAAAGAGATGTAATATATGGTATAAAATATGACTGTGAAATATAAAAGAGTATAATTTTGAATTGAGTTTTAATTATTTAATTTATATAGATAAAATTATTTTTATTATTTTTATAATGTATCTGCAGTGTAGTAAATAATTATGTTTCCTGTATGCAATCCTGCTGAATCAACAACATCAGGAATTACTAGTGCCACCTGTACCCATACGAAATCAGCCACTCCACTAACCGCATTTGTGTCGTTTAGCGAGTATCTAACATGTGCTACATCATCCCATGTTGTATTTATAGAATAGTTACTTCTGTCAGAGACATTGCTGCACATTGTATTAGGATTTTCATCTCCTGGGGCAAGTGTCCATGCAATGGTGTTGCTGTCATTTATGATGGTTCCATTGTCATACATCAGGACACTGGATGGATCATTGAGTGTATTGTTTGCATTAGCATCTCGGTCTCCATGTAACCAGATCCGTAGATATGTGCTCTGTGAGGATGAAACATCTATATGAGTTATATTTATGGGGAACCTTTCCTCATTTACTATGCCGAAGGCAGCAGAATAATATTTGGTCTGATTTGCACTAAAATTTCTTCCGAGAAACAGTTTCACCCGAATATTCGTGACATTGTCTCCCTCAACTCTGAGTGTTCTTATACCATCAGAGGAATTGTCTGATCCAATGTATCTCATACTAGAATCGCTGGGATGTACTATTATATATTCATATCCAATCCTTGTAACTGCATATTGTGTTGCTATAACCATGGTTGTGGTCAAAATAGTTAGTCCCACTAGAAGAAATCTTTTTTCAATCCTCATGTCTCTGTTTACACCTCTTCTCAACACCATATTGTCTAGATATGACATGACAATTTTTATCACTATAGTATTTAAAGGTTCTGTGCAAAACTCTCAAAATTGACAAAACGACATTACTTCCTTACTTTCACCCAGAAAAACAGTAGGAAATACAGAATATGAATTCTATATCTCCTATTACCAAAGTGAGCAAAAATAGTTCAAGAAAAATAGAAATCAATATAATAATATCAATATGGAGGGAGATACTATTTTTTGTAAATCACTGCGATAACCCAGTAGCTTAACAGGGTTTAGTTGGTTATGGTCTTGGAAAAAGACCTGTATTTTTTACTAGAAAAGGTATGATGTCCTCCCAGAATAGAGCAGTTATATGAACACCATGCACCCCTCTTATTCTTCTGATTTCCCTTAGTATCTCTACAGCTATTTCGTATCCCTCTTTTTTCTGATCTCTAGTATTTTTCATCCTATTAACAATCTCATCTGGAACATCGACACCAGGAACATGGTATTTCATACGCATAGTCATTTTTAGAGATTTAAGTGGTGTAACACCAGCTAAAATACTAATCTTCTTATCCAGTCCACGTGCTCTTACTTCATCCATCCATTCATTAAATCTCTCCAAGTTGAAAACACTCTGTGTCTGTATAAAGTCTGTTCCTGCTGTTATTTTTTTCTCCAGACGGTCAACTCCCATTTCATATGGATCCACAAATGGGTTTGCCGCAGCCCCTATAAAAATATCTGGTTTCCCAAATAATATCTCCTCACCATTTTGAAACAAACCATTGTCTCTCATGTTTTTCACAACATGTATCAATTGAATAGAATCTAGATCATAAACACCCTTTGCAGAGGGATGATTGCCAAAACTCTGATGATCACCTGTGATGAACAGCATGTTTCTAATACCAACTGCATAGGCGCCCAATACCTCACTCTGGAGGGCTATCCTATTTCTATCTCTACATGTAATCTGCATAATAGGCTCTAACCCCATATTGGAGAGAATCACGGATCCTGCTATGCTGGACATTCTCACAACCGCTGTTTGATTGTCTGTAACATTAAAAGCATCAGCGCATCCACGTAGTATATCACCTTTTTGTTTTATCCTACTAGGATCTGAACCCTTTGGTGGGCATATCTCAGCAGTCACAGCAAACCATCTATTCATAAGAATTCTTTCTAGATTACTCCTATAACTCATTCTAAAATTCTCCTCATCTCAAGGGATTTAGACCAATCCTTAGGCTCCTGTATTTTTTTATATAGAAGAACTTTTCCTCTCTCAATTAGACGATTATATATCAAAAACCATATACAGTCCAACTCCGGATAAACCTCACATTTTCCATTCCTTGAGCCACCACATGGGCCATTCAACATATGTTTAGGACAACGTGAAATAGGGCACATACTTTCGAATACATCAATAATACATTCACCACACATCATACATCTTTTCTCAAAATCGTTAGCATGCCTTATCTCACCTAAAAAAAGCGTATCAGTACCCGACACAACCTCTATGTTATGTAGTATCTCCGATATGACCTGCACGCCATTTCCACACGAAAGAACCAAAACCTTTTTTGCCCTCTGCAGTTCCCTCCTATAGGATCTTAAAATATGTCTATCCTTTTGGAG
>QMSS01000017.1 GCA_003649715.1 Thermoplasmata archaeon | reverse complement strand
TACTGGACCAATGGAAGCATAGTTACAGTGACACCAAGTGAATTCCAGATAAACGAAAATCAAACATTTACCATAGATGTTAAAAGTGCAACCGGAACATCTAATCCGTTTGCTACAGTATACTTATACTACCTAAATGACACTGGAGTCCCAATAACAGGTCATGTAGTAGAGAGTGTTACAGCAGATGCCAATGGAGTATACACACTTGAGTTCAACACAACACAACAAACCACAAACCAGACCCACGTTGGGTTCACCGACATCAAAGCACCCAGGAACCTAACAATATATGCTATAGGTGGAACAAATGCTGGATATGGATATGCTCTCATAAAAATGAAACCACAAAACGATCTCATGGTAGAAGTATGGCCGACAACCATACTAGCAGGATACGAATACGATCACTTCTACATTAATACAACAGTTATTGACACAACTACAGGAAACACAACCGGTAACACCCCATCTGATGATGATAAATCAGATTTCTACATAAAAATCGTTGACGAGGATGGCAACGACGTAACGGATGACATCGGCAACTTTAATTCAGATGACATAAAAAATGACTACAATGTAGACTTATCTGCAACATACATAACAGAGCCTGGAACATACACAGTATATGCATACAACAACACACATAACAGCGAAGGATACAATGCCACCTTTATAGTAAAACAAGTAACAGTGACATGTGACAAAACACCGCTTATATGGAAACATGATGACAACATAAGTGCTACATTCACAATAACATATGAAGGAGAACCAATCAACGGAACACTACTCATAGACAACATGACCTTAAATGGTGATTACTACCTGGCATGGGCAAACACTTCATTTGATGGATCCGCAGATACAGGTGGAAATGATTCAGTAGAAATAGATGAAGACGAAGTTGTCAATGGAGTAGTAACCGTAGACAACATCACAGCAGACTATCTACCACCTGGTGAAGCTGAGATGAATATAACATTCTGGTTCAAACCAGAATCACCACATGATGGTGCCTTTGCACGCGCCCTAGGTGTACTCCCAGTTTCAATACCAACAGTAACACCAGACAAACAATATGTACCAGTAGGCCGAACAACCACCGTCACCGTAACAGTAACTGGACGTGGCCAACCGCTAGACAACATATTCATAAGTTTAAGTGGACAAGGAGTAGATCAAAATGCAACTTCAGACTCAGAGGGCAAAGCAGTATTCTCAATACTACCAACCTCAACTGGAAACATCAGTATAAAAGTAGAAAACAGAACATCAGACACAGTAATAACTGTGACATCATGGGTACTAGACATAACCACAGACCCAATATCCCAGGTAGATGAAGGAGCAACATTCAAAGTAATCGTCAAAAAAGAAGGCACTGATACACCAGTAGAAGGCGCGGATGTAACCTTTAATGGACAGACAGTTCAAACTGATGCAAATGGAGAAGCTACCTTCACAGCACCTGAAGTAACAAGTGATCGTACATTCACCATAACAGTAACAGCAGTAGGATATGCTCCAGATCCAGATGGTCTAACAATAACCGTAATCAACATACCCAAACTCCTAATAGCTACAGTATCATCTGTAACAGCTGGATCAACATTCGAAGTGACAGTAGCAGATGATACAGGAAGCCCAATAATAGGTGCAACAGTGACATTCAACGAAAATACATACACAACCGGAGCAGGTGGAATAGCAAAACTAAAAGCACCGGAAAAAACAGGAAACTACACCATAACTGCCACATTTGGATCATTCAAATCAGCATCCATAACCATACAAGTGAAAAAAGCACCAGGAATACCAGGTTTCGAGTTGATAACACTGATAGCAGCCATAGGAGTAGCATTTATTCTACTCAGACGCAGACAACAGCACTAAAAAACCTTTTTTTTCTTCTTTTTTCTCTTTCTTCTTTTTTATTTTGTTGTTTTCTAACTTTTCGCC
The DNA here is from genome assembly GCA_003649715.1 of Thermoplasmata archaeon. GTDB lineage: Archaea > Thermoplasmatota > E2 > DHVEG-1 > DHVEG-1 > B82-G9. The sequence continues at coordinate 13,947 of QMSS01000017.1, read as the reverse complement.
CACCGTTCCTTTTTTGCACAAATAGGAAAAAATATTTCTTTAGTCAACCTATCATCCTCTTTACATTTCTCGGTCCTATAAGGAATTGATCAATAAAAAAAGAGAGTGTTTATGGAGAGTGGATAAACCACGAAAATAAGCATAATAATGCCAACATTAAACGAGGAAAAAGGTGTTGGAAAAACAATTGATTCCATAAATAGGGAATTTTTTAGAAAAAACAATTGGGAGCTAGAAATAATTGTTGTAGATGGCGGCTCAAAAGATAAAACATGTGAGATAGCAAGGACAAGGGGAGCAAAAGTTGTTGTAGAAAAAAGAAGAGGGTATGGACGAGCATATAAAACAGGTATACCACATGCTACAGGTGATGTAATAGTTACAGGTGATGCAGATGCAACCTATCCATTTGACAAAGTCCATGAATACATAGAGATACTGCTAAAAGAGCATCTTGATTTTATAACCACAAACCGGTTCGCCAAGTTAAAACATGGATCCATGTCCATCAAACATAGGTTTGGAAACATGATACTAGCCTTTGCATTACGCATTTTATTCTGTATAAATATCAAGGATTCACAGTCAGGGATGTGGATATTCAAAAGGGATGCCCTCAAAAAAATACAGCCACTTGAGGATTTTGATGATGGGATGCCGTTCTCAGAGGAAATAAAAATAGAAATGTTTACCTCCCCAGATATAAAAGCAAGAGAGATTCCCTCTACACTCTACACTCGAGAGGGAGAAGTTAAACTTCAAAGTTTCAGAGATGGATGGAAAAACCTAAAGTTTTTGTTCAAAAAAAGGGTAACATTGTAAAAAAATTATTTTTTCACCTGAATCTAATTTTTCTCTCATGCCTTAAGACAGGTAATAATATCTTCCCATAATTCTAATCTCCTTTTTTCTATTCTTTTTTTGTTGTCCGTTTCCTGACCATATCCATTGGATCCATAAAAAAAAGAATTTTTTTGAATAGATTAATAATACGTACTTAGATTAAAGGTATACTGAATAATCTAACTGTTTGTTTGTTGCCTTCGGATGTTGGTGATATAAGATGGATCTGTTTATGATGCTATGGGTTTTTATGATAGGTACAGTAGCTGGATTTGTGATGGGTTTGATGCTGGTTTATAGGGTTGCTGTTAAACCGTTGCATGATAGGATTGATAGATTGCTGGTGGAAAAGCAGTCTCTTTCTGCAGTGTATGGCCGTATTAGTGAGCAGTTTGCCCCATTTATGGATAGATATCCATTTTCTCCAGAAAAATTTAGGTTTATAGGTAGTCCAGTGGATGGTATACAGTTTGAGGATGATAAAATTGTTTTTGTGGAGTTTAAGACGAATAAGTCAGGTTTGTCGGCTGTGCAGAGGAAAATTAGGAGATTGGTGGAGGATGGTAGGGTGGTGTGGTTTGAGTTTAAGATGAAATAATAGTTTTTTCTATTTCTTTTTGTAGTATTTTGCTTATAATTTTTCCATCTGCTTTTCCGCGTAGTTCCTTCATTGCTATGCCCATAAGTGGACCAAGAGAGTCTTTTCCTCTTTCTGCTATGAATTCTTTTTTTTCGTCTACTATTTTTTTGATGATCTGTGTGATTTCGGTTTGTGATAATTTTTTGAGTCCACATGCCTCAATGGCTTTGTCGATGGTGGTTTGTCTGTGTTGTGCAAGGTATTTTAGTATTTTGGGGATTGCTTCTTTGGCATATTTTTCTTCCTCTAGTGCATAGAAGACTTGGTTTAGCATGTTGTTGTCGATGTTTTCGGTTTTTATACCTTCTTTTTCTAGTTCTGGCAGGGTGTTGAGGAGTGTTCTTAGGATTACTTTTTTGAGGTTGGGGAATTGTTTGGCGAGTTTTTCGAAGTTGTCGTCCTGTCCACTTGATATGATTTGTTTGGTTTGTTCTTCATTTAGATTGTATTGTTTTATGAATCTTTTGTGTTTTTCCTCTATCTTTTCTGGTAGATGTTTTTTTATCCATTGTATGTGATGAGGTGTGATTCTAATGGGTGGTACATCGGTTTCTGGATACATTCTTGCTGCTCCTGGTAGTGGTCTCATGTATTCTGTGGTATCATCTGGTAGGGCTCGTCTTACCTCTTCTGGTACTCCATCTAGAAACATTTTTGCTCTTTTTATTACTGCTTGGAGTGCATTGTTCACAGTTGTTTCTTTTCCAATAGCGATTACAAATGCATCGTTTTCTTTGTTTCCTAGGATTTTTTCTATCTCTTTTTTTTCTTTTTCGTTTATGCCATATCCTGGTAGCTCATCGCTATGTATGATTCCTCCTATGTCTGTTGATATTCGTGCATAGACTGCTAGTTCTCTTCCTAGTCTAGTGTCTCTTTGTTTTAGTAGACCATGGAATCCTGGTAGTTTTATGGCTTTTATGCATGATGCATTGTTTTTCAAAAGTTTTTTTATGATGTTGGAGTTACTTTTTCTCAGTGTGTTTGTTAGGTCTATGTGTTTTATGTTTTCTAGATCTCCTTTTTTTATCCTGTGTTTTAGTATTTTTTTTATTTCGATTAGTCCCATCTGTCTTTTTGTTTCGTTTTCTGCAACTTTGGATATGGAGCTTAGTGATTGTATTCCTTTGATTTCGACTCTTGCTCCTCCTTGTATTGATATGTTTAGGTCTTGTCTGATTGTTCCTAGTCCTTTTTTGACTTTTTTGGTGGATTGTAGTAGTAGTCCTATTTTTTCAGCTGTTTTTCTTGCATGTTCTGGGTTTTTGATGTCTGCAGATGTTGCTATTTCTATTAGTGGTATGCCTAGTCGGTCTAGTCCGTAGTTTACAGTCTTGTTTTTTTCTTTTATTTTACGTGCGGCATCCTCTTCGAGTGCGATGGTTTGTATTTTGACGTTATCTATTTTTCCATTTATTGCTATGAGTGCTGTTCGTTGGAATCCTGAGGTGTTAGATCCGTCTATAACGATTTTTCTCATGAAATGGATTTCATCTATGGGTTTTGCGTTTAGCAGTATGGCTATGGTTAGGCATGTGTTTATTGCTTCTTTGTTGGCGTGGTGTGGTGGTTCTTCATCTGCTTCTACTAGGCAGGTTGACTGGTTTGATGCTGTGTATAGGAAGCATCTGTTTTTTTTTGCTTCTTCAACTGCTGCCTGGTCTATGTCTCCCATTTCGCTTTGTGTGGGTCTGAGAAATCTTGTGAAAGAGTAGTCTATGTCCTCTGTTATCTTGGATGGGCATTGGCAGAAGAGTTTGTTTGTGTCGAGTTGCTGGTGTATTTCTAGTCCAGCTTTGAAACCGATTTTTCTATAGTCCATAATGGTTTGTCTCATCCTCCTGAATTATTAATACATTATCATCTTTTTTTTGAGGAATTAAAATATGTTTTTTCCTCTTTTTTCTTTTATCCTACTACTGATATTTCTCGTTTGATTTTTTTATCATCGAACCTACTAAGGTTTAATTTTTCTAGGATTGGAGGTGTTTTTCCATCGATAATGTAGTCTGATAGGATTTTGGTGACCATAGGTGACAGCATAAACCCATGTCCGCTGAAGCCATTGCACTGAATGAAGCCTTTGATTCCTTTTGTTTCGCCTAATATGGGTCGTGCATCTGGTGTGACATCATAGTATCCAGTCCATTGTCTTATAACTTTCACATGTCTTAGAGATGGTGCATAGTGTGTTAGTGTTTTTGCCATATGATGTAGAAATGTAAATGTTGGAGTGGTTATGTATCCTGGTTTTTCTTCAGGTATGGGTATGCCACCGAGGATCTGCCCCTCATCTTGCTGGCTAAAATATATGCCGTCTTTGAAGGAGATCACCATGGCTTTGAATAATGGTTTTATACGCTCAGTGACTAGTATCTCCTTTCTAAATGGCATGTTCGGTAGTTTTACACCCACCATTTCTGCAATTTTTTTTGACCATGCTCCAGCTGCGTTTATAACAGTGTTTGTTTTTATATTTCCACGTGTAGTGACAACGTGATCTATAAGGTTGTTTTTCTTTTTGATGCCAAGTATCTCAGTGAATTTATACAGCTTCGCTCCATGTTGAGCTGCAGCATAGGCATATGCATGTGTTGTTTTAAATGGATCTGCGTGGCCGTCTGTGGGGCAAAAACTTGCTCCAATTGCATTTATTCCTTTTGTGTCTAGTATTGGAACTATGTCTTGGATTTCATCTACGTCTAGTATGGAGACATTTAAACCAAGGGATTTTTGCATTGCAACATTTTTTTCAGCCTGTCTCATTTCTTTTTTATCATGAATAATGATGAGATATCCGCCTTGTCTTAGACCAATATCCATTTTAAGTTCTTTTTCTAGTTTTTCAAACATTTTTACACTTCTGATAGCTAACTCAGTGTTTTCTCGTGTGGACCATTGCTGTCTGATACCGGCGCCGCATCTCCCCGTGGCTCCATAGCATAAATATTTTTTTTCACATAAGACCACATCCACATGTCTTTTTGCAAGTTGGTAGGCAAGAGCGCAGCCGTTGATGCCTCCACCAACTATCACAACATCTGCCTTATGTGGAAAATCATCATTTTTTGTTTTTCTTGTCACTTGCAAGCACCCCCAAGGATACTGGTATAAGTGGCGGTCTTGTAGTAGGCATTTTAATCTCAGAATATGTTTTACCTGTTTTTTTGGATAAAACACGTTTTGCGAGTAGAAGACATCCTCGTCCCTGACATGGCCCCATTCCTAGACGGAGTCTACATTTCAACTCCTCAATAGTGGTATATCCCTCATCAATAGCTTGCTCAATTTCTTCTAGTGTAATATCCTCACAGCGGCAGATAAAAACCTTATCGCCCATTATTTTGCTCACACCCGTATATTTCTTACCTCCATAGCCAGTTTTTTATCAACCCGAATTGTGACAACAGTGGTTTTTCCTAACATGTTTACACGTACAACCTCTGCATCGCCGCATATCTCCCCCCATCTATTCAATGCCTTGACCTTATCCCCAGTTTTTGGAATTGGAAGAAACTCATATGGGAGAGTAACAAGGGCTTTGCTGTTATCCACTGTTTTTACAACAAATATTGCAAGTCCTGGGCATATACTAACACATTTTCCACATCCAGTGCATTTATCAAAATCAACTATTGGAATAGAGTTTATATCTTTCATAGAAATAGCATTTACAGGACATATAGCAGCACATGGATTACAAGGTATCTCCTGAACACATTCTATGATGGCAACACCTTTCCTCAGCTGATTCTCAGATGGAACCCTAATATCATTTAATGAGAGAACACCCGTTTTCTCATATCCATTCACAGCTCAGAGTCCCCCCATATTTTTTTCCCCATTTTATCAAACAGATAAGCTATTTTTTCCTTTCCCCTACGAGGAATCTCCCCAAATGGACCTGATCTAAAAATCCTTAGAGCATTCCTACATCTACTTATCAGCTCATTCGCTCCTCTGTCATATCCCAATGAAGCCGCTGCTGAGACACCAGCCAGCTGCCCTTCAATCATAGCAGTAGATGCTTCTTCGATACCAGATGCATCACCAGCTACATAAACCCCATTTAAACTAGTCTGCATCGACTGATCATGAACAGCCACATATCCACCAGCTTCTGGGATAAACTCAGTTTTCACACCCATCTGCTCCAATAATCTCACAGAGGGTGTGAGACCAACGGCAAGGCAAATAGTGTCACAGCTGACATTTTCCTCTGTACCAGAAACCGGAGCATAATTCTTATCCACCTCTACAACCACTGCTCCCTCCACCCTATCAGAACCATATGCCTCCTTTATACTATGCGAGGTATAAATGGGAACCCCACATCTCCTCAGCTTCGCAGCATGAACATGATATCCAGTTATCCTAGGAAGCACCTCCACAACCCTATCCACCTCAACACCTGCCTGCAGTAGCTGATAGGATACAATCAAACCTACATTACCTGCTCCAACCATAAGAACACGGTCACCTGGTCTAACACCATAAACATTCATAAGTGTCTGCACACCACCTGCACCATAAACACCTGGGAGATCATTACCTGGAAAGGCAAGCATGTTCTCCATAGCACCACATGCAAAAACAATCCTTTTGCAAAAAACATCCAATAGCTGATCACCATCCATAAATCTTCTAACAGCAACCAGCCTATATCTATCACCACCATCCTCAGTATTATTATTGTAACAGCCGACAACTGTTGTAGACAGTATCAGATGAATACCAGGAACACTATTTATCTGCTTCATCAACTCTTCTGCTATTTCTATACCACGTTTACCTGCTTTTTCCTCCAATGAACCAAAAAACTTATGAGTCTGCTTTATCAACTGCCCACCGACACGATGATTTTCATCAATCAATGTCACTGATGCACCCTGTTTAGCAGCTGCTAAAGCAGCCATCATACCAGCAGGGCCACCTCCAACAACTACAATCTCATCATCAACAACCATCTTTTTCCTGGCGGCAAATCTTTTATCAGAAAGCTCACCCACTCCTCCATCCTGCCTTCTCACACGCATGTTTTCTCTGATAGGTGTTATGCAGGTTCTCACATTCGGAACACCATCCACAGTCATAAAGCAGGAGGAACATTTACCTATTCCACAAAAAAAACCTCTTGGCCTATGATATCTAAGACTATAAGAAAGAACCCTCACTCCACTGGCATGCAATGCAGATGCAATACTCTCACCCTCAAACCCCTCTACCTTTTTGTCATTAAAATAAAACAATATTTTTCTTCCTCTGTCAAACTCTAGTATAGGATGTCTGGTTATACGCACAAATATTTTCCTCCCAAAAATGATGAATAGCAGATCTGTTTAAAAAGTATTATCAAAACAAAAAAAACTTTGCCTACATATTTTTTTTGTGCCTATCCAACATTTTCCTTCTAGAGTATTTGAACATCCTTGAATGGATGATGTCTCTGCGCTATCTTACGTATAAGGTTTATGTTTCTACCGTCTTTTCCAATTATTTTTGATTTATCTCTCTGATCCACCTCTATCTTAGCTATGCATCCATTGTTTCCCTCCTCTATAACAATATTAAGCACCCTATAGGGTTTGCATAAATTGTATATAAACTTTTTTTTATCTTCATCAAACTCAATAAATCTGATGTTTTTCTTAAAAATAGTGCGTAGCCTCTCTAGGTTTCTAGCCTTATTTCCAATAGCTAAGCCTAGCTGTCCTTTTTCAACCACAAACACTAGTTTTCCTTCATCTAACACACAGTCTATGATACGTGCTTTTGAATACTTACTTGCAAGATTTATGTATTGTACGGTTTCATTGGAAAGAGTGATCTCAGTCATTATGATTGCCTTTTCTTAACAAGTAGCTGTACAATATTTGTCTCGCCCTCATCCAATACTGCGAGGGCGGATACTGGGAAGTTTTTACCGCAGGCATATCCAAGTTCCACGCTTTTAGAATTATAATGGTAGAGAGGTATTTTTTTCTTTTCTGCCGCAGCAGCTATTTGCTCGTAATATGGACAGTTATTTGCCAGTACAACCATTTTTGCCTTGTTTTCCTCTAATGCCTTTTTTGTTTGTCTAGCACCTATTTTTACCTTCCCCTTTTTTATGGTGTTTTTCAGGATCCTATCTACATCAACCATAGTTTACGTTTCCCCTTCTCCTCTTGTTATTCTTTTTCTGCTGATGTTGTTTCTCCCATTCTTTTGCTATGTTTCATGATTAGTTCAACAGCGCCTGTTCCCAGATTTATCGGTTGTCCAACTATAATGTTTTCTGCAACTCCGTTGAGATCATCTTTTTCTCCTCTCTGGCTTGCTAATAGTAGATGGTTTACTGTGATCTCGAATGCTGCTCGTGAGAGTACTGAGCTTTTTTCTCCGCTTACTCCATGTCTGCCAATGGCTCTTACTGTTCCATCAGCTGTCATGACATCAGCTACTAGCATGATGTGTCTCATGTCCACGTTTAAACCCTGTTCTAGAAGAGTGTTGTATGCCTCCTGTATTATCATGTTTCTTGCTGCTTCTATGCCTAGTTCTTTTGCCACAGCATGTATATCATTTGTTGTTGTTCTATATGGATCGACGCCTTCTATCTCCAAAACTTTTTTGAAGTTGCTTCCCTCACTGTATATCACGTATCCCTCGTTTGGTTCTTTTCTGATGATAACTCTTTTTATACCATCTATTCCCTTGATTTTTAGGTTTTTTAGCATTTCGTTGATAGTCTGTAGGTTTTTGTATCCTGGCTCATCTAATGTTACCTTTATCACATCTTTTTCTAGTTTAGCATCTATCTTCCGTATTGATTTTATGCTTTCAAGTATGTCATCTGCTTTTAATCCCTTTTTTTCTATTGTTTTTTTGTTTAGTTTTATGTAGATTATCATGTTGGTTAGATCCATTTCTATGTCTGCTACGTCTATTAGCTTTGTGATTTCTATCTGGTTAGCAATTTCTTTTGCCAGTTCAGGATTTACTCTATATTCGTCTTTTAGATATATGTTCATCATAGGTGTTGATGGTGTTGATCGTGCATCCACGATTTCTATTAGCCTTGGTAGTCCCAGTGTTACGTTGATTTCTGCTACACCTGCGTAGTGGAATGTCCGCATTGTCATCTGTGTTCCTGGTTCTCCTATACTCTGTGCGCTGACCATTCCGCATGCCTCTGTTGGATCAATGAGGTTTTTGCTGTATTCCGCCCATGTTTTGTCTATTATGATTTCTAGTTTTTCTTCTAGTCTTTTATCCCCCGCAACTTTTGCTATGATTTTGTCGATTATCGCTGGTGGAAGGAATCTGTTTTTTAGAATTTTGTTTATCTTTTGTCTTATTTTTTTGTGTTCTCCAGGTTCTTTTTCATCTAGTAATATGGGGAATACGGTTATCCCCCTGTTTTCTTCTTCTGTTACTATTTTTTTCTTTTTTTGCTCTGTTTTGCTCTCAGCTACCATTGTTTTTTTTGTTTCTTTTTTCTTTTTTTCGTCCATAACTGTTTTTTTATTTTTTGCAATCTTCTTTTTTTTATTGATGGTTTTTTCTGCTGTCATATTTTCTTTTACCTCATTTCTTTGACTTCTGCTATTATCCGATCTATGTCAACTGCTTCTCCATTTATGCTTCTTGCAGGGTCTATTCCATCTTCTCCATAGATGAATTGTATTATTTCTCCTCCAACATGTCTTACTGTTCCATCGTTTTCCACCTTGACATCTTCTAATGCGTTTACTAGTCTCCGTTGCATGTATCCTGATCGAGATGTTCGTACTGCTGTGTCAACTAATCCTTCTCTTCCTCCCATGGAATGGAAGAAGTATTCAGTAGGTGTTAAACCGCTTTTGTAGCTAGAAGCTACAAATCCTTTTGCGCTTGCTCCAAGGTCACCTTTTTTGAAATGCGGTAGTGTTCTATGCTGGTATCCTCGGTGTATTCTTTCTCCACGGACTGCTTGCTGTCCTACGCATCCTGACATCTGGGAGAGATTTAGCATTGAGCCTCTTGCACCAGATTTAGCCATGATGACTGCACTGTTGTCTAATCCTAGATGTCTGCTAGCTATTTCACCAGCCATATCTCTTGTTCTACCGGTGACCCTCATTATCTCCATCTCCAATGTCTCCTCTAGGCTTCTACCTGGTAGAGACTCTAACTCATTGTTTTCATATGCTAATATTAAGTCGTTGATTTTTTTCTCTGCTTTTTTTAATCCCTCTTCTATCTGTTTTTTTGCCTCCTCTGGTATATCTTCATCGTCTATACTGGTTGTGAACCCATATCTAGTCACTACGGCTATGCTTAGCTTTGTGACGTTGTCGATAAACTCTCTACCCGCATCTGTTCCATGTTCACGTATTATACGATCTATGATTTTTCCTTTGAATGCACCGATGCTGTTTTCATCTATTATGCCCTGTATCAGCCGTCCTTTTTTTATTATCACATACGCGTTGTGTGGGCAGTCTGGAGCAGTGCATTTTTCGCAGTTGAAGCAAGCCTTGGCTTTGTATTCTATGCTTAAATCCTTTGGTAGTAGAACACTGAATATGTCTCTTCCATAAACATATTCTTTTCCGTTTTCTGTATGTGTTTCTGGGAATTTTCCCTTGTATCCTATGCATGATAGGATGTATGCTGCATCATCCTTACTGAATTTTTTGTTTTTATATGTGAGGAGGAAGCATCCTGATATACGATCATGTATGCCTCCTATTATGATTCCTCCAAATCTGGGTGAAAGAATATTCTCCTGTACCTTCATCAGTATCTCAGCTTCAGCTTTTGCTTCTTCACCCTGTAGTAGATGTAGATTCATTTCATCTCCATCATAGTCTGCATTGTATGGTGGGCATACAGCTAAGTTGAATCTAAATGTTTTGTAGGGTACCACTCTAACTCGATGTGCCATCATGGACATACGATGTAGGGATGGTTGACGGTTGAATAATGCAATGTCGCCATCCATGAGTTGTCTTTCTATTATTGATCCAACTTCTAATCTCTCTGCAACTTCTTCAGCATTTTTTTCTGTCACTTTGATTCTTTGTTCCATGCCATCCCTGATTCTTTTCACATAGTTTACACATGGTTTGTATTCCTCTGTATCTTCCTGGGATGATACTTCGGCTGTCTGTCTAACAAGTTTTTTACACCATTCTATGTTATGTGGTGTTACTCGTACTGGTACAGTTAACTCTCTTGCTATCTCAATGGGTACACCTATTTCATTTATACTGAGGTTTGGATCTGGTGATATGACTGTTCTTGCTGAGAAGTTAACACGTTTGCCAGATAGATTGCTTCTGAATCTCCCTTCTTTTCCTTTTAATCTCTGAGCAAGTGTTTTCAGAGGTCTTCCTGATCGATGTCGCGCTGGCGGGATACCTGAGGTTTGATTGTCTAGATATGTGGTGACATGATATTGAAGTAACTCCCAGAGATCCTCAACTATTAGCTGTGGTGCGCCAGCATCTCTGTTCTCCTGCAGTCTTTGATTTATTCTTATGACATCTACTAGCTTATGTGTTAAGTCATCCTCTGAGCGTTCACCGGATTCTAGTGTTACTGAGGGTCTTACAGTTACTGGTGGCACGGGTAGTACTGTGAGTACCATCCATTCTGGTCTAGCAGCTTTTCTGTTGATGTCTAGAAATGGGAGATCCTCATCTGGTATTTTTTCTAGCCATTCACGTATCTCAGATGGCGTAAGTTTTTTACCATTTTCACGGAAAGTTGTAGGTTTATCTAGGTCTATTTTACCTACTTCTCTCCCGCATCGTGGACATTTCTCAACTTTTTTGCATTCATTTAAAATGTTTTTTAGAATGTAGGAGAGATCCCTTCCTTCGCTTCTATGTTTTTCCATCATCTTTGAAAACTCTTCTATCTGTTTGTCTGTCAACAGAAGTCTCCCGCAGTTTCTACACGTTGCGCGTAAGCAGTTTCTTATTGTTTTGACAAACCCTACATGTATGACCGGCATTGCTAAATCGATGTGTCCGAAATGCCCAGGGCATTTATCTTTTCCAACCTTCAAACCACATGTTTTACATCTTAGTCCTGGTTCTATGACACTTAGACGTGGATCCATTAATCCCATGGTTATTGGAAATCCATCATCATCATATGTGTCGGCTGTGATTACCTTTGTTGCACTCATTTTTCTTATCTCAGTTGGTGATAAAACCGCAAATTCTAGACTGCCAATCTTCTTGGTAACATTTCTAAATCGGTTCATATCCTAATATCAACCCTCATAACTTCTTTTTTTGATAGAAAACATCATCATACTAGTGTTTCTAGTCTTATCCTGGGCACTACTACTAATGATTTCAGTTCATCTATCAGAAGTTTAAATGCATAACTCATCTGTACTGGATGAATATCAGCCTTGTCTCCACAGATGGAGCAGTATAGTCTTCCATGTCTATCTATTATCGCAATATGACCACATGTGTTACATACATATTTTGTTGTGAGATCTGACTCATCTAATAATCTGTCCTTTATTACCATTGATGCACCATGCCCTATGAGGCAGTCTCTTTCCATCTCGCCGAATCTTAATCCTCCCTCTCTTGCTCTTCCCTCTGTAGGCTGACGGGTTAATATCTGGACTGGTCCTCTGGATCTTGCATGTATTTTGCCAGCTACCATGTGATGTAGTTTTTGATAGTATATACAGCCTATGAATACATCGCATTCCAATGTTTTTCCTGTTATACCATCATATAGTACTTCTCTACCATTGTGTTTAAACCCATTTTTGACCAGTTCTCTTCTGAGTATCTCCTCAGGTTCTCCGCTGAACGCCGTTCCATCTACGACCCGTCCTTCTAGTGCCCCTACTTTTCCACCTATCATTTCAAGCACATGAGCTACAGTCATCCTAGATGGTATAGCATGCGGGTTGATTATCAGATCTGGTGACACACCTTGTTCGTTGAACGGCATATCCTCTGGAGGAGCAATGTATCCTATGACACCTTTTTGGCCATGTTTTGATGCGAATTTGTCTCCATACTCTGGTATACGTTCTTCTCTGACCTTTATTTTTACCATCCGTGAGCCATTCACTGATTCAGATAGCATAACCTTATCGACAACACCTCCTTCTCCATGTTGGACTGTTACTGATGTTTCTCTTCTCTTCTGAGGTGTTAAAAAATCTGTTGGTTCTTCAAGGAATCGCGGAGGCGAGGTTTTTCCTATAAGCACATCTCCTCCTCTTACATTGCATTCAGGTGAGATAAGCCCATCCTCACCTAAATTGTTGTATGCATCCTCGCTTCTCACTCCTCTGCAGTCAGGACTGGGTATTTCAAAATGATCCTCCTGACCACCAGGGTATCTTTTTTCTTCACTGCTATATGTTCTAATGAAGGTGCTTCTAGCTATGCCACGTTCTATACTTGCTTTGTTCATCACCACGGCATCCTCCATATTGTATCCATGATAGGACGCCACGGCTACTATGAAGTTTTGTCCCGCTGGTCTCTCCCGGAATCTAACATATTCTATTGGATGAGTCTGAACTATGGGTGTCTGCGGATAGTGAAGTAGATGCCCTCTTGTGTCTGGGCGTATCCTATAGTTGGATGCGCTGAAACCAAGAGACTGTTTTCCCATGCCAGCTCCCATGGTGATTCTCGGAGAAGAATTATGCTCAGGATATGGAACCAGCGATGCGCCTATACCCAGTATACACATTGGATCCAGCTCCATATGTGTGTGCTCAGGTGTTATGTCCTCCTCCCGTAGTGCAATCAATGCGTTTTCCTCCTCCTCCGCATCTATGTACTCTATGATTCCCTCGTTTATAAGATCACTCCATTTCCTCTTTCCTTCTCTAAGATCTTTTAGATGTTTATCTGTCAACAAAAGCTTACCGTTTTCCACTACAACCAATGGTCTTCTCAGTCTACCACAGTCGCAGTTTACAATAACATCATTTGCCTCTTCATTGTATCTAACATTGATCTCATTATGCAACAAACCTTTCCTTCTACGTTCTCTCAGCTGCTGTACAAGTTTTTTTCCATCAGGATGCATACCTATCAGATCACCATTGAGATAAACCCTTGCGCCTAGCATCTTCTTGGTGATATCCTTTATACCTAGATCCCTGAGAACATTTTCTACCTCTTTCTCTGGAAATCCCTCTGATATCTCAACAGTCAAAGCAAGATTTTTTACAAGACCACAGTTCGGCCCCTCTGGTGTTTCATTAGGACACAATCTACCCCACTGAGTTGAATGTAGATCTCTAGCCTCAAAATGCGGCTGAGAACGAGTCAAAGGAGAGGTAACTCTTCTTAGATGACTCAAAACAGATAGATTACTGGTCCGATCCAGCAACTGAGATATACCTGCTCTCCCACCAACCCAGTTTCCAGTAGCAAGAGCATGATGTATCCGCTGACTAAGAACATCAGAACGTAGACATGAACTAATTTTTATTT
>QMSS01000016.1 GCA_003649715.1 Thermoplasmata archaeon | reverse complement strand
GAAAAAATTGATATCGACAAAGTAATCAATGCAGTCTCCTCTCTCGAAGACGTGAAGGTTACAAAAAGATATAAACTTCTCTGTTCCATGGATGGAAAAAAATTTCTCGAAGAAGAGATCAAAAAACATAATCTGACACATCTAGTAATAGCCGCGTGTTCACCAAAACAGCACGAACAGACTTTTATGGGGGTATGTGAAAATGCTGGTATCAATCCATATCTTTTTCAGCTTGCTAATATCCGTGAACAATGCGCCTGGGTTACTGAAGATAAAGGAGAGGCTACAGAAAAATCTATAAGATTGATAAAAGCAGCTGTTAGAAGAGTACGTCATCATTCTCCTCTTGAAAAAAAAGAGATAGAATGCAGCCCAGATGTATTGGTAATAGGTGGAGGCATCGCTGGTATCCATATAAGTCTACAACTTGCTAGTTCCAACAGAAAAATCTATCTCGTTGAAAAAACCTCATCTCTAGGTGGTCTGATAACAAATTTTGAGAAGATCTTCCCAGGCATGCAGTTAACATCTGATGTTATAAAACAAAAAATTTATGCTGTTCAGAAAAACGAAAACATCGAGGTTTTTACTGAAAGCGAGGTAGAAGAAATATTAGGTTTCTTTGGAAATTTTGAGGTGACAGTGAGAAGAAAGATAGATGATGAAATAGTTAAATTCAATGTCGGCGCAGTAGTAGTAGCCACTGGTGCCACTCTTTTTGATCCAAAAGAGACATCTCAATATGGATATGGAAAAATAGATGATGTTCTTACCTCAATAGAATTTGAAAAAATGAATCTTTCAGGAAAAATATCCCTCAAAAACGGTGAAAAACCAAGGTCAGTTGCTATTATACATTGTGTTGGCAGAGAGAAAAAAGGTTATTGTTCAAAGATATGCTGTATGTATTCCTTTAAATTTATCAGATATCTTAAAGAGAAAATCCCTGATGTTAAGGTATCTAATTTTTATTCTGACCTCTGTATCCCCGGTAAATCATATCAAAAATTCTATGAGCAGACAAAGGGAAAAAATATTGATTTTGTTAGATCTGTGGACATCAAGGTTACAAAAAAAGACAATAAACTAAACATAGAATATAAAAATGAGAGAGGTGACAAAAAAAATCTCTTGGTTGATATGGTTATACTCTCACCAGCTATTGAACCAAGAGAGGATGCCTCAAAACTCGCTGAGATCATTGGCATCTCCCAGGATGAAAAAGACTTTTTTGCTGAGGAACATGAAAAACTAGGGCCGGTGTCTACATCCAAAGAGGGAGTATACATTGTAGGATGCGCACAGGGTCCGAAGGATATATCTGAAACATTGGTTCAGTCAGAGGCTGCAGCTGGGAAAATACTTTCATCTCTTATTCCAGGCAGAAAGATAGAGCCTGAGGTGAAGGTCTCACATATATCTGAATCCTTTTGTATAGGATGCAAAACATGTATCTCTGTATGCTCATATGGTGCTATCACCTTTGATGAAAAGAGAAGGATATCTGTGGTAAATGAGGTGATATGTAGAGGTTGCGGGAACTGTGTTGCTGCCTGTCCATCAGGTGCAGCGACTATCAAACATTTCACATTTAACCAACTCTACCAGGAGCTCAGGGAGGCTATACAATGAGTAAAAACGAAGAAAAGAAACTCAGAAAAAAAGCTGCGATTCTCTCAGCTAAGAATGGTATAAGGGAGGGAATCATTGATTTTCTTAAAAAATCAATGGATAGAAATATTTTCGATGCTGTTCTCATACCTATGAGAGTACCAGCAGATGATTCATTCACATATGTGCTGATCAGGGACAAAAATCTTCTTAAGAATGCGTTTCCTCTTCCACCAGTTATGTCTATACAAGGAGGCAAGGCAGTTTCTAGTATAACTCGGCTTGGTAAGAGTAATATAAAAATCGCTGCTGTTATGCGCCCCTGTGAAATAAGGGCGACTATCGAGCTAACTAAACTTGGTCAAACAAATCTAGAAAATATAACACTCATAGGTATAGACTGCCCAGGTGTATTACCACTATCTGATTTCCTTAATAATCCTGAGGAGGGTATGAGGCTATTTGATGATGCAGTTAGTAGATGGGATGACAGAATAATGCGTCCTGTATGCCAGATGTGTGACAAATCAAGTATGATAGTAGGTGATCTTCATATAGGTTTTCTTGATGCGGAAAAAGATTCTTTTTTTATTATTTCAAATAGTCAAAAAGGAAGCGATGTGATAGACAAACTGAGTATAACACCTCAGGCAGATATCAGCAGTTGGCAGACCAAGGTAGAAAAGATTTCAGAAAAAAAACACAAAAAAAGAGAGGAAACATTTAGAGAATTAAAATCTAAAATAGATGGTCTTGACAATCTACTTGACACATTTAGTCAATGTATAAGCTGTCACAACTGTATGAAAGTCTGCCCTGTATGTTACTGCCGTCTGTGCTATTTTGACTCTGACAAAGTGAAACATCCACCTGAGGATTATCTTGAAAGAGCAAAAACTCTAGGTAGTATCCGATTCCTACCAGATACTCTTCTTTTCCAGATAGGAAGGATGATCCATATGAGTCTTTCCTGTGTGTCCTGTGGATCATGCGAGGATGCATGTCCCATGTCTATACCCGTTGCTCAGATATTTAGCATGGTGGCTGACGAAACTCAAAGTATGTTTAATTATGTATCTGGTAGAAATCTAGAAGAGCCGCTTCCTCTGACTACATACAAAGAGGATGAACTTCACGAAATGGAGGATACACATGGTTAAAGCACTAAAGATAAACAAAGATTCTGAGCAAGCTGTTATAGATCTTCTGAAACTTCTTTTAGAAGATAACAGGATCAAAGGGGTTTTAACTCTTAAAAAGATAAATAAAAAAGGAGATGTAGCGTACACACTCATTACTAGACCAGATGAATTAGATGATGCCGTACCCTTTTATCCACTAATGCCTATCAACGCCGGTAAACTTTTATCACGGTTTACATTAAAAGGTAAAACAAGAGAGCCAATAATAGCAGTCGTAAAACCATGTGAGTTAAGAGGATTTATAGAGCTGGTAAAACGTAACCAGGGTAATCTTGAGAATCTTTTCTTTATAAGCTCAACATGCGGTGGCGTTTATCCAATTAAAATGGCTGTAGATGGTGTTGTAAAAAATAATCTTTCCAGATATTGGGATGCAGTGAAAAAAAATGAGAACGCTGCAGATCTAAGACCAGCATGTAAAGGATGCGAGGAATTTATACCATATACTGCAGATATGACTGTTGATTTAATAGGCAAAAATGATCTAGATAAGCAATGTGTAATACTTCTTAATACTAAAAATGGGGAACAACTAGTTAGAAACATAAAACTAGGTGAATTCATAGAAGGAGAACTAGATAAAGAAAAATTGGATAAACTTAGAGTAAAAAGAGAGAAAGAAAAGAAAAAAATTTTTGATGAAATAAACGCGAAAATAAATGGGATAGATGGATTAATAGATATTTTCGGGCGATGTATAGGATGTCATGGATGTATGCGAGTATGCCCCATTTGTTACTGCAAATTGTGTGAATTTGAATCACCTGACTCTGAATACACACCCTCTAATTATGAGTTAGAACTCAAAAAAAGAGGAGGACTCAGAGTTCCACCTGGAATATTATATTATCAACTTGGACGGCTAACACATGTTAGTATCTCATGTGTTGGATGTGGTTCATGTGAAGATGTCTGTCCTGTTAATATACCTCTTACATCTATCTTCAAAAAGGTGGGTGAATCTGTCCAGGAACTATTTAACTACATCCCAGGAAGAAATTTAGAGGAGGATATTCCTCTTATTACGTTTGAAAAAGAAGAATTTGCTGAAATAGAAGAATAAGATAAGGATAATATGGAGAAGGATAAAGAAGATTTTATGCCTAAAATACTTGCTTTTCTTTGCAACTGGTGTAGTTATGCTGGGGCAGACCTAGCAGGAACAAGCAGAATAAAATATCCACCTTCTGTGCTACCTATCAGGGTGATGTGTTCTAGTAGAGTAGATCCGCTTTTTGTTATAAAGGCATATCTGAGTGGTGCTGATGGAGTACTAATAGCTGGATGCCACCCAGGTGACTGCCACTACGAAAAAGGAAACTACTACGCACGTAGACGTTTTGTGATGTTAAAAAAGATTATTGAAGAGATTGGTTTAGAACCTGAGCGGCTTCGATTATCCTGGATATCCGCATCAGAAGGAAACCGCTATGCAAAAACTGTTACAGAGTTTACAGAAAAAATAAAGAAAATAGGTGAGAACTCCACTAAAAATAGGATATTTTTGTAGTTTAGTATCGCACAAATTGACTTCCCCTTATTTTTTGGAATAATGTTATTCAAAAAATATCTAAAAAATTGTTTTTTATATAATCAGGATTTCCTATGTAATCTGGGTTATGTAACAATAGTTGTCTTTTAGAGTATCTCGTCTATCATTGGTAGCAGTTGTTTGTCTTTAAAACCTTGTTGTTGTATTGAGCCGGAGGGACATGCACTACTACATAGACCGCAGCCTTTACATAATGCCTCGTTGACCTTTGCCTGTAAAACTTCCTTTCCATTTTTTTCTTTTTTTATTAGTTCTATGGCATTGTAACTGCATACAGATACGCAGATACCGCATCCGGAGCATGTGTCTTCATTAACTACAGCGATCAATGGCTCTATTTCTAACTCCTTTTTTGATAACAAGACAGTGGCTTGTGCTGCTGCTCCACTGGCATGGGATACAGTATCCTGTATGTCCTTTGGTCCCTGGCAGCATCCCGCTATAAATATGCCATCTGTGGATGTGTCCATCGGGCGAAGTTTTGGATGAGCCTCCAGTAGAAAACCATCGATGCTCTGCGATATATGGAGTTTTTTTGCTAGTTCAGCAGTGTCTGATCTTGGAAGTAAAGCTGGGACGAGTACTACCATATCTGTTTTTATCTCAAACAGTTTGTTGGTCATGGTATCAAATATGTCGATTTTTAGATGATCCTGCATGTTTCTTACTTCTGATGGTCGTCCTCTGAAGAAATTGGTTTTTGTTATTCCCCGGATTTTTCTGTAGAACTCCTCATATCCTTTGCCATATGATCTGATGTCTGTGTAGCATATGTTTATTTCTACATCCTCGCCTAGTTTTTCTTTTAACAGGTAGACATGTTTAAGTGCTGTCATACATCCAATTCTGCAGCACCATGGATGCTGTGTCTCGTCTCGTGATCCTACGCATAATATGAATGTTATGCTTCGTGGTTTTTTCTGGTCTGATGGACGAAGTATTTCTCCACTAGTGGGTCCTGATGAGTTTATGAGACGTTCCAGCTCAAGGGTGGTTATGATGTCTTTGGATTTTGTGTATCCATACTCATGTATGGCTGAAGGATCCATTAGATCGTATCCTGTGGCTACAATGATTGCTCCTACTTCTTTTTCGATGTTTTCTTCTTTTTGATTGAAGTCTATGGCGTTTTGGGTACAGGCTTCTTTGCATGCTGGTTTGTCTCCGCATTTTCCTCGTGTCAACATGAGACAGTTGTTTGGGTCAATGGTGTATTTGAGTGGTATTGCCTGCGGGAATGGTATGTATACTGCGCTTCTTTTTCCTAGTTTCATGTCGAATTCGTTTGGGATTCTGTTTTTCATTCTGCATGCATTTGCGCATTCTCCGCAGCCTGTGCATTTGTCTGTATCAATGTATCGTGGTTTTTTACGTATTTTTACCTTGTAGTTTCCTATAGTTCCATTGACATCTATTATTTCAGAGTAGGTTAGTAGTTCGATTTTTGGGTGGTTTAATACCTCCATCATTTTTGGTGTTAGTATGCATGATGAGCAGTCTAGTGTTGGAAATGTTTTATCTAGTTGGGCCATTCTTCCTCCTATGCTAGGTTCTTTTTCAACTAGATATACCTGAAATCCTTCTTCTGCTAGGTTTAGAGAGGCTTGTATTCCTGCTATGCCTCCTCCTATGACCATTGCCTTGGGTGTTACACTTATTTTGGTTTTTTTGAGCGGTTCTAGTAGTTGTGCTTTTGCGACTGCTGCTCTTATTAGTGCTTCGGCTTTTTCAGTTGCACTTTTCATGTCATCATGTACCCATGAGCATTGTTCACGTATGTTTGCAATTTCTACGTTGAATGGGTTTAGTCCAGCTTCTTCAGCGACTTTTCTAAATGTGTGTTCATGCATCCGGGGTGAGCATGCAGCTATGACGATGCTAGTTAGATTATGTTTTTTGATAGAGTCTCTTATCAGTTTAGCGCCATTTTCAGAGCACATGTATTTGTAGTTTTTACTGACAACTACTTGGTTGAGTTGTTTTGCATATTTTGTTAGTTCTTCTACATCTACTGTTGATGAGATGTTTGTACCGCAGTGGCAGATGAATACACCAATTTTGCTCATAGTTGAATGGCCCTCAAACAAAGATTTTTTAATAAGTTTCTTTTTATATTTTGTTGGTGTATGTTAGGTTAAGTTCTAGGCCGAGTTTTTCTTTTTTTATGCCTAATGCTAGTCCAAGTAGTTGTGTGAGGTAGAAGACTGGTAGGTGTATTTTGCTTGCAATTGTTTCTCCGGCTTTGTTCTGTCGTGCATCCAACATTTTGTGGCACCACGGGCAGACTGTGACCAGTGCATTGAAATCTTGTTCTTGTATTGCTTTAAGTTTTTGACCTGCTTTGGTTAACGCTGTTTCAGGATGGTTTATGAGAAGTGGTGCTCCGCAGCAGTCTAGTTTTTCAGGGTAGTCATTTGTCTGTGCTCCGATTGCTTGCAGTATGTTTTCTATTTTTTGAGGATTTTCAGAGTCTACAGGTCTTCCTATCTCAGATGGTCTTATTAGGCGACATCCATAGTGTGTTGCTATTTTTAGATTCTCTAACGGCTTTTTTACCTGTTTTTTGATTTTCTCTAATCCAATGATGTCGTGTAGTAGGTCGACTGTGTGTATGATCTTACATTCTCCTCTATATTCAATGTTTTCTGAGGAAAGCATTGTGTTTATTTTATTTTTTAGATGAGTGTTGTTGTCTAGTATGTGTTTACATTCTGTGAGTGAGAGGTGGCACATTGCACATGGGACGTATAGGTCTAGATTGTTTTTTTCACTGATTGCTATGTTTCTTGCTGATAGATATAGTGTTAATAACTGGTTGACACTTTTCATAGGTTCTCCGCAACAGGAGAAACCGTTGATGTCTACTAGATGAATGTCTAGCAGTGGGAATGTTTCTCTTATGGATATTTCGTATCCATATTGTTCTGTTGGCATTAGGCATCCGGGGTATAGGGCATATTTTTTCATTTGTTTTTTCCTCTGCCAAATAGGTGAGCTGGTTTTGGTTTTTTTAGATTTTTTCAACTGCTATTTTGGTGAGATTCATCTGAAATTTTTGTGGGTCTGTGGGTTTGGATAGTGGTGGTAGTCCTAAGGCATCTCTTTTTTTTGTTTTGTTGTCATATGTCGGAGCTTCTTGTATGTCTTGTATTAGTCCGATGGATAGTATGGACTGTAGCATGCTGGTGTATTTTCCAGGTATTTGTTTTCCATTTGCCACGGCCATGTTTTTTAGTGTGTATAGTATTTGAACGGGTGCTACTTTTTGTGGGCATCGTTCCCAGCATTTGTAGCAGCCTATGCATGTCCATATTATGTCCGAGTTTACCATTTCGTCGATCAATCCTTTTTTGAGGAGTGCCACGATTTTGTGTGGTTCTAGTTCTAGTAGTTTGTGTGCTTCGCAGCCTGATGTACATTTGGCACATTGGAAGCAATAATCTGATGTTTCGTTTTGGAGATTTGACAGTCTTTTGTTGATTTCTATTCTTAGTTGTGTTTGGCTTCCTGCCATTGATGTTAGATCTGTTATGCTCATGCCTGTTTTCTCTCACCCTTATTTTGTTTTTATACACTTTTTATACACAAATCAAATAATTAACAAATGTTAACCACATATTTTTGTGCTGTATCTGATTTTTCTGCTATATTTTTTGGTTAATCAGTTTATTTGACATGAAGTTTTAGACAGTGACTATGAATAACACCTGGCAGTCAGTGAGAAACTATTTTTTTATTTGAGCTAATTGGAGCTGTAATCAGTTAATATAAGTCTGTTAATAAAAATTTGGTTTTTTTAGCATCAAAAAAAAAGAAGGCTTTATTTTTTGAGATTTTGGTATCTGATTTCTTTTAATGTGTTGAACATGATATGCATGGATCATATGCTCGGATGAGCATCTCACATCTGAGAGTAATCTCATCTATTGGTAGGTGAAGTAGGGTTGGCACGAACTCATGGAGATCTTTTTCTATGTTGTTGGCATTGTGTGCTGTTGGTGGAACTATGTCTGCTCCTCTGATGACTCCGTTGTTGTCTATATCATAGCTATGGTATAGCATTCCTCTTGGTGCCTCAGTTACAGCTGCTCCAAATCCTGCTTTGACTGTAAATGTGATTCTACTGTCGTCCTTAAATGGTAGTCGGTCTATTATTTCTATGGACTCATCTATGTCATGTACTAGTTCTATAGCTCTTGCCAGATGAGAAACAAATGGGTTGAAGTTTGGGAAGCTGAATCCACTTCGTTTTGCTGCATCCTTTGCATCGGATGAGAGTTGATCAAAGTTGATGTTAACTCTTGGGAGAGGTCCTACCATAAAGGAATCTCTGGTTTTGACATGAGAATGAAGAGCAGTTGAATGAGGAACCTGTTTTTCCGAGATATAGTCACGGTATTCCATTTCATTTATGTTGAGACCATGTGTTGATCTTATTTTTCCATTGTTTATGGCATATTCATTTGGATCCGAAACTGCTATGTGCTCACATTCTCTTTTAAAATCTGGTATCTCTACATCTGAAAACAGATCGACGGTGTGATATGCATCTTGTTTTGCTTCTTTTAAACGTTTTTTGATGTTCATCATCTTGTTTTTACTGGGAATTTTTGTGAAACCACCAACTATTGCAGTAACAGGATGAACAGCTCTGCCTCCAATGAGTTCTGTTATATCATTGCCTAGTTTTTTAAGCCTCAATCCTCTTTTAACAATGTCTGGATGATTTTTTGCCATGGCTATTATGCTCTCAAATCCCATCAGGTCTGGTAATGATAGGAAATACATGCTTAGCACATTGCTTTGGATATGTGCACTTATTGCCAATAGTTTCCGTAGATCCCTTGTCTGTTGACTAGGTTCTATCTGAAGTGCATTCTCAACTGCTCTTAGTGCTGTTATCTGATGTGCTACTGGGCAGATGCCACATATACGTGAGGTTAGTTCCATCACCTCATCATATTTTCTTCCGATGAGGAAGGATTCGAAGAAACGCGGGGGCTCATATATTCTGAACTTTAGATCTTTGATTTCTCCATCCTTTGATATGTCTATGTTTATTGCTCCTCGTCCCTCTACACGGGCTATGTAGTCAACCTCAATGGTTTTTTCCTTATCCATAATGTATCTTAGCTCCGTAGTTTTTTTTGTTCATCTTAGTCCAGCCTCTCTTTGAAACTCTATGGATGTCCCCGCATATTTTCTAAACTTTCGTATAATGTCCTCTTCGCTTAATCCAATGTCTCTAAATATGCTGGCAAGAGCCTCTGGGTTGGGGTTGCTCATCGGGCCGAAGCAGCCCTCGCATTCTCTGTTGAGAGAGGGACATAGAGCGCCACATCCTGCGCTTGTAACTGGACCCATACATGGTATTTTTTTACTCGTAATTAGACAGGCATTGTCTCGGTACTTACACTCGATACATACAGGATGTTTTCTGAGACGAGGTTTTGTTTTAAGCAAATAGGATTTCAGGAGTTCCAGTATGTTTTCTCTATGAGGAGGGCATCCTTTTAGTATAGCATCGATCTTCACATATTCTCCTATTCCCAGGACTTTTGTGGAATGTATGGCGGAGGTGTCATGGTATACCTGTGTCTCAGCCTCCATTTGTGGCATCCAGTTTCGTATAGATGGTATACATCCTCCGATGGCGCAGTCGCCGAAGGCTACAAGAAATTTTGATTTTTTTCTGATCTCCTTGATCTCTTTTATCTCCTCTGGTGTTGATATTGAGCCTTCAACGAGACTGATATCCCATGGACCATCCTCTTGATTCTCTCTTTTCACCATAACCCAGTAGCTTATATCGAAAAACTCTAGCAGATCTAGAAAGATATCCTCTAGGCGGAGTAGTTCTAATTGACAGCCTGCGCATCCGGTGAATTTAAACACTGCAATTTTTGGTTTCTCTCTCATATTTATTCTCTCAACAAACATTCCTACATTTATCAGTCCATTAATACATTTATTTCTTCTTATAGTGGACGGATGAATTTTTTGATATCGGAGTATTGAAATACAGGACCATCTTTGCATACATATTTTTGTCCAATCTGACAGTGTCCGCATTTCCCAATGCCGCATTTCATTCTTCGTTCTAGTGATATGTATATTTGATCGTCGTTGAATCCTATGTTTTCTAGGCATTTTGCTACATATCGCATCATGATTTCAGGGCCGCATACAAAGGCTATGGCATTTCTGGGATGTGTCTTCATACCTGGGAAGCAGGAGGTAACCAAGCCTATTCTATAGTCCCATTTTATACCGTAGGGTACTGCATCTACAGTTAGATGGATTGTGCTGTCCATTATTTTTTTCCAATCATCATATTCATATGTGAAGATCATGTCTCCAGGTGTTCGAGCGCCATAGATTATTTCTAAATGACCATATTTATCGCGATTGTTTTTTATATGGTTGATTACTCCTCTTAACGGAGCTAGACCCATTCCACCTGCAATTATTAGGATATCTCTGTTTTCAGCTTTGTCTAGAGGCCATCCTATGCCATAGGGTCCTCGTATTCCAATGAGATCTCCCTTTTTTAGTCTAAAAATTGCATTTGTTACATTTCCAACGTTTCTAATAGTGGTATTTATAAAGCCATTATTGCTGGGATCTGAAGATATAGATATGGCTGCTTCTCCTATACCGAAGATTGAAAGCATTATAAACTGTCCTGGTGTGTATGAAAATTTTTTTTTCATGATTTTGTCATAAGGTTCTAAGGTATATGTGTTGGTGTTTGATGTTTCCTGTGTTATATCTCTTATGAATGCTATATTTGGTGAATAATCATTTTCCATGATTTTTTATTCACCTCTTATGATCCTAGCTACCTCGGTTATGTCTATCTTGGATGGGCATATCCGTATACATCTACCACATCCCACGCAGCCTGATTTATCTCCACCTGCTGCCATTCCAAACTTGCACATCAGCCAGTGTCTTATCCTTTCTCTTCTATCCCTCCGGAAGTTTCCACCAAGAGCCACCTCAGCGTATTCAAGTAGCTGACAGGAATCAAGCTCTCGTTTCCTTACACCTTTCTTAAGTGATAAATCGATCACGTCGTATACATCATAGCAGTAGCATGTGGGGCATACTAAACTGCATGATCCACATGATAGGCAGGGAAATGATTTACCTGGATAACCATTTTCAGCGAGTTTTGTCCATATGTCCCAATCATGAGTATCATCATCTAATAGTGCAGATAATCCATCTGTGTTCACGTGTCTCTTAAATTTTTTCTTAGCTTGCTCTAATAACTTCTTCTTTTCATAAAGATCTTTTTTATCTGCTTTCTCAAGTTTTAGTCCATCAAGAAGTTTTTTTCCATCATATGTTCCAGTTTCTAGTAGATATTTTTTTCCAATATCTGTCAGTAGAAGATCATATCCCATTTCCAGGAAAGGTCCTGTTCCCATAGATTCACAGAAGCAGTATTCACTCGGCTCAATACAGTTCAAAGCAACTATTATGGTGTTTTCCCGTCTACTAAGATAGTATGGATCTCTAAAATCTTCTGAGAAGAACCTGTCAAGTCTCAGAATAGCATGTACATCACATGGATGTACTCCTATTAGGACTGTTTTTTCATCATGTAATGTTTCTTTGTATGTCCATTCTGTGTTTTCTATTAGTTCAAATGAAAAAAGATTTTCTGTTGGGGGATGAAAAAATTTTTTAGGTGGAAGAACTGTGGATATATAGTCTAGATGGAGTTCTTTAGGTGATTTTATCTCATCAAATGTAGAATCATGTCCTGGTTTAATTGGGCCAAATACTTTATGTTCCTCTAGAAACTTTTTTACAAGTATATCGATGCCGTTTTTTTCTAATAGGAAGAAATCTGTAGATTGTTTCATATTTTAAAGACCTAACCATATATGTTTGTTTTCCGATTTAATCCGCATTTTTGGGTTATTTAACTAAACTCTAATGTTCTTTGGTTCTTTAACTGTTCAATGTTTTTGGAGGGAACTTTTTTGTAGATGAAAACTGATTTTTTGTATTTAAATTATAACGTTTAGAATGAAAAAAGAATCGAAAGTTTGTGTTTCTAAAAAATAAAAAACATTGAATTTATTTTTTAGAGAGCAGTGTGCCACACTTTTTTCTTTTTGTAGAGAGGCTTTTAGAAAAAATCTTCTGTTATTTTAGGTATGCATATGGTGGGGACCATGTGGAATGGCATATCCAAACACCGTCGCTCAGTGTCCCAGCATAGAATATGTTGTGATCATTAGGATCAAAAGCCAGGGTTAAGACATCAGAGGCATCTTCTTCAACAGAACACGACCAGCCATGACCACCAGTTCCCCATACCCTCAGAGGCTCATTAGGTACATTTGCGCCTCCACCTGCAAATATGTGACTGGGATTCAACGGGTCGAGAAGCAGCCCCTTAAAGTATGGGTATTCTGGTGGTGACAAAATGAAATCCCATGTTTCGCCTCCATCAGTGGTTTTAGCCAGCCGACCTTCCATTCCTGCATATACAATGTCTGAGTTTTGCGGGTGGATCACGATGCTGTAGCAAGAATTATCACCAAGATATGGGGGTGTTACTATATTCCATGTATTACCACCATCAGTGGATTTCAGAATAATTGGTACGAAGATGCCTGTTTCTCCACCAGCCCATACAGTCTGTGGATCAGATGGATCAATGGTTATTACATGAATACCCATGCCTGCCATTCCTCCGCCCCATATAAGAGACCAGCTTTGTCCGTCATTAGTTGATTTGAATATGTGCGCTATGCTGCCAGCATATAAAACAGTGTTCTCTGAATCGATATCTGGTATTGCATTGATAGAAAATATAGGTGCTCTGTAGACATCTCCATTGTAGTCATCTACGGTCACGAGGCCATCATCACATGGATACCATGTTATGCCGCCGTCCATGCTTTTGTATAGTGAGTGAGGTTCTCCATACTCGTCTAGGATTCCACATACGTCAAGACCAACATAGATGATATCTGGTAGAGGTGCTAGGTCGATGACATGCACGCAGTTTATTTTTTGTTCTCCACCAAAACCAATATATTGCCATATGGAGCTTTGATTATTTAGTTCTTTTCTGAATAATCCATCATTGTATGTTCCAGCATATATGTATCGCTGTGTTGTTACAATGGACTCCACGGTTTTCCCTTCAAGACCAAATGGCTCCCAGTTCCCATTCCATACATATGGTGGGTGAGCTAACTCTTTTATCGATAACTGTTTGCTTGCAGGCACTGGATAATACTGAGGATTTCCATCTGAGGCTACTATTCCAGAGGAGAACATCATTAGTACTAGTATGCTAACTGCCGTCATGACAATAGATGATCTTTTTCCAATTTTCATTCCAACAAAACCTCCTTTATCCAAATAATTAAACTCACAGATTAGTATTGGTTTTTATTATATAAATAAGTTTCGTTGTTATGCCTGTGGTTTTAGAAATATTTTTTTCCATAAATAGGATATTATCAATGTGGAGACTAAGATCCCTATGAGTAAGGTAATGGTGGTTAGAAGGTTGTTCAACAGCGAGGGATTTCCGATTAATATTATTCCTAATAAAAACATCATTAGACCTGAAAGTAGCTTTAAAACTCTGCCCTGCCATTCAGTTAGTTTTTTATGAGAGAGAGTGAAGGTAAAGATTAGTACAATGATGAGCAATGGAATTATGTATACGATGTTGTAAAAGATAAGGTATATGTAGTATTCAGCAACTGATAGTTTATTAAGTGTGAGCGTACGTGTGAATAGCAATGGGAATCCTAGTGTACAGAAAAGCTCATAGGTGTTGGCAAAAACAGCTAGGATTACTGTAGCTGCTATCATAGATGGCAGATATGATGTGTTTACAATATTTCTTATCCTTTTGAAAATCTCCGTTTTTCTTTTTTTTGAGATGCTTAATGAGACTTCGCTTTTTGGATAAAAAAAATCTTTGATGTTGATAACACCAAGTATGATGGCTATGATCCCAGCAGAAACTGTGAGTATCAAGACATGTTCTGCTATGAGGAAGATGTTTAGAAGTGCTGACATGAATAAGAAATATATGAAACCTGAGAAGAATATGAATACTCCTCCGATGAGAAGCATTCTACGTTTTGATTTTACATAGACTAAAAGACTTAGTAAAAAGAGAAGTACAAAAAATGAGCATGGGTTAAAGCTGTCGATAGAAGCAAGGACAACTGTGAGGAGGGGCAGAGAAAAATCTGAGATGTTTATTCTACCGAGAAATGGTATATCCATTTTGTTGCTCTGATTTTGAAGTGTGTTGTTGTTTTGTTGCCCTGTTATATAGCTGTTTATTATTTTTTCCAGTTTTTCTATGGTGATGTTTTGTTTAGGCACTAATGTTTCATTGTTTATGATAATAGCTGGTGTGCTTTGGAAATATTGAAGCCACCGTCTCATGTTTTCATTGTCTCTTATGCTTTTTTTGTATACAACCACATAATCTGAGTAGTTTTCTGCTATATAGTTTATAACTGGTTCCTTTTCCTCGCATGAGCCACATCCGGGGGAATAAAAGTATTCTATTATGATCTTGCTGCCTGAGGATGCCGAGCATGCTGTAGGTAGAGCTATTATGGATAGCAAAAGCAATAAATGTAAGGAAAATACAGGGTATTTTATATGGATCTTCATATGTTTTTTTATCCTCCGCTTACGATTGGTGGGAAGATAGTTATTACATCTCCATCCTGAAGTTTCGTTTCTAGACTTGCATATGTATGGTTACGTGATACTATGATAAATCTCTTTTCTTTTTCTAGGATAGGATATTTTTCGGTGAGTAGATCAATTACATCCCAAATAGTTTTTCCTTTTTTCAGCTTGATTTTTATCTCAGATTTTCCCATGAGATCTTTGTATCTTCCAAATGCTCTAATTTTTATGTTCATTTTGATGAATCTCCTGGGTTTCTTTGTAGGAATTCAAATTTTTTTCTACTGCAGCAAATGCAGTATGGTTTTTTCTTTAAATCTATTTGCTCAAAATGCTGTCTCCAAAGATCATATATGATGAGACCATAGGGTTGTTTGCCTAACAATATTTTTATCGCTTCTATACTCTGTATAGATGCGGTGACTATGGGTAGATTGCCTAGAACAGCTACTCCATGTGGATCAGAACGTGATGGAATGATGTTTGATATGCATCTTAGACAAGGTGTTTTATTTGGGATGATACCCATTGTCATTCCAATGGTTTCTCTTACCCCTGCATAGACCCAGGGTATGTTGTTTTTTATACATGCATCGTTTATCAAAAACCTGGTCTGCATGTTGTCTGTTCCATCTAATACTATGTCAGCGTTTCTGATTATTTTTTCAATGTTTTTTCTTGTAACTTTCTTTTTGTACCCAACTATACGTATGTCTGAGTTTATTTTTCCAAGTTTTTTTTCTAATATTTTGCTCTTAGGTTTTCCTACGTCGTTTTCATTGAAAATAGATGTTCTGTGAAGATTCGTTACATCTACTACATCATCGTCTATGAGTTCTATTTGCCCTACTCCCATTCTCGTTAGGATCACGCTACTGTTGCTTCCGATTCCACCGGCTCCAATAATTACCACATGGGTCTGCAGAAGTATATCCTGTCCATTTTTGCTGAATTCCTTTACAAGGATTTGTTTTTTGTATCTATCTATATCCATTTTTTATCTACGCCATCCTTTTTTATCAAAAATATGTGACCTCCTCTCCGCCATAAATGGCGGAGCTTCCTATGTTGCACCTTAGGCTGTAGATGGAAAGACATCCAGTCTGGTTTGTTGAATTCGGTGGTCTCGTACATATCCTATTACCGTCTCT
>QMSS01000015.1 GCA_003649715.1 Thermoplasmata archaeon | reverse complement strand
CGTCATCGTCAGATATCTACATTATCAGGTGGCGAGAAACAAAAAGTGGCAATAGCATCAGTTCTTGTCTTACATCCAGAAATCCTTGTTCTTGACGATCCAACATCTGAACTGGATCCAAAAGGGGCAGAAGAAGTCATTCAGCTTGTAAAACGTCTTAACGAAGAATTCGGGCTTACCGTTTTACTTGTAGAGCATAGAATAGATAGGGTTTTACAATCGGTAGATCGTCTTATCATTATGGACAACGGCATCGTAGCATACGATGGTAACCCAAGAGATTGGATACATCATGTTGGAGATACGCTGCCCGATATCGGAGTTCCACCAATCATGCGTCTCAGTGTCGCATTACAAAAGAAAAACATCGACATGCAGATACCCCTAACGATAAAGGAAGGAAGGCAGTTTTTTTCACCAGTTTTTAAATCGAGGAAACTTAAGAAAAACAATTTTACCCTTTCTCAAAAAAACAACCCCTCTGGTGACTCTGTTGTTACAGTGAAAAATCTGTGGTATAAATATCCAGAAGGGACTACAGCACTTAAAGGCATTGATCTCTCCATTTCTAAGGGTGAATTTGTATCTCTTGTAGGTAGAAATGCGTCAGGGAAAACAACACTTGCAAAGATGCTTAATGGTTTGCTGAAACCAACAAAAGGAACCGTTGAGATTAACGGTATTAATACAAAAAAAACTTCTGTTGAAAAGCTTTCAAAATATGTAGGCTATGTGTTTCAAGACCCTAATGTTCATCTCTTTGCAGACACCGTAGAAGAAGAAATAACATTTATGATGCGAAATCTGGGGTTTACATCAAAATCAATTGATAAATCTCTTGAAAAAATGCTCAAACAATTTGATCTTGAATATTGCCGTCATATGTATCCTCGATCCCTGAGTACAGGGGAAAAACAACGAGTTGCATTAGCATCAGTTTTGGCAGCAAAGCCACAACTTCTTATACTCGACGAACCAACTAGAGGCCTTGATTATGAATTGAAAAAAACCCTTATGCGTCATATCAGTGATTACAAGACGGCGGGGGGAACAATTCTTCTTATAAGCCATGATATCGAGCTTATTGCTGAGTTTGGAGAGAGAGTTCTTCTCATGAGCGAAGGAAAAATAGTAGCAGATGGCACAAAACACGAGGTTCTTGCAAATTCCCTTCATTTTTCGCCTCAGATCAATAGATTTATCCAACCATTTAGTAAATATGGAATGCCTTCGGATATATTAACTGTTAATGAGATAATGCAGGGTTTCCCATGAAAAAGCCTTACACTATTGTTGCTTTATTACTGACATGTATTGCTATATGTATCATTTTTACATTCACATTTATCAAAGAATTTTCTGAACATTGGGAAATATTCGCCCTAGTAATGATGATTTTTACTATTTCTATTATGTTTCTCCAGTTTGAACGGGGAAAAATGACCTCAAAGGAGATATCTCTTGTGGCAATATTAAGTGGTTTTTCAGCTGTTTCACGTGTTCCTTTTGCAGCTATTCCTAGTATTCAACCGTGTACATATATAATTATTTGCACAGGTTATGTTTTTGGCCCTATTGCGGGATTTATGGTAGGCGCTGCTACTGCACTTGTTTCCAATATATTTTTAGGTCAAGGACCCTGGACAATTTTTCAAATGTTTGCATGGGGTGCAGTTGGAGCTACTTCATCGATACTTCCAAAACTCAAGATCAAGGGAGTAGGTATAGTTGTCTTTGGAGTCATATGGGGTTATTTGTTCGGTTGGATCATGAATCTGTGGTACTGGATGTTGTATATTTATCCACATACTTTCCTCACCTTCCTTTTCACAATGGTAAACAGCGTATGGTTTGATACCCTGCATGCTTTGGGAAATGCAGTATTTCTTGTATTCCTGGGAGAAAAAACCATTGGTATTTTAAAACGATATAAACATAGATTTCATGTTGAATATGCGCCGCATTTACAAGCTAGTAAATCAACTGAACATGCATTTAAGATTGCTGAAGAATGAGATATCAGAATTATGATATGTAACTGAGAATCAATTCAAAAATGGTCCCAAACAACGACCAAATCCTGATATAATCATATTTCACAACTTTTAGTTATATGCCAAAGATCTGATTTTGAAATACCTTTTTATACAAGTTTTTAACATAGGAAATGATGACAGAACATATATCTAAAGAATTATTAGAAAGGCAAGAGAAATGGTCCTTTGTGGTCAATCTAAACACAGCGTAGCAAGAGAATTGGGTGTCGAGACAACTATTATCTACAAACATAAACATACAAAGGATATTCCTGGTGGAAAGTGGTTCAGACGACTTTCAGAAAAGAGCCATTCAACAAATCAGAGAAGAAGTAATCAAAGCAAAAGGTAAATCTAAATACCATGTAGCTAAGGAGATGAATATACGTTTTCAACGAGTATATTACTACGAAAGATCTACCAAATCATGTTTATCCTGAGAGAGGTATTCAAGGGTAAATCTATTCAAGGGTAAATCTCTAGAGTTACTAAGAGAATTAATGGAAAAAGGATATGTCAATTCGACAGATGAAAACTCTCAGCGACTTCGAAAGCTTAAAAAAAATATCTTCCTATGATCGAACGGGCAGAGGGTTATTAAGTTTAGTCTTTACTGAAAAATGGAATCATTTTGATCTTCTGTTTGTTTATGCCACTGTTATTGCCCAGGGTTGATTGTGAATCCCTTTTTAACTGAAAAAGATAAGGTTTTTTGGTGGTTTTATAGTGGTAATGGTATTTTTTCTACTTCTAGTCTGTCAGCAGTTGGGTATTCTTCAACCATGTAACATTTGTATCCATTTTTTCTTAGATCTTGCGAGATTTGTTCTAGTATCCATGCTCCAGTCTCTATTCTGTTTTTTTCACTGTCTAGATATATGAGTTTGTCTGGTATGTTGTATTTCTTTTTTAGTGTTGTAAGAAGTTGTTGTAGAGCAGATGGTGAGGTGTCTGAGGTGTAAATGACTCCTTTGATTAGTGTTCCATCGTTTGTTATGACATCATATTTTTTGGCTGTGTTTTTAGCACGACGTAGAATTCTGTTTCTCAGCTGAATACCGTCTTTGAAGGAAACTGAGCAGTAGTGTATTCCCATGTCTATGTTCATTTCTGAGATGTTTTTTAGAATCTTTATAGCGAGTTCTTCGCTTCCTTTGACGGCTGCGGATATATCATTTTTGGTGGTGTATCCTCTGTTTTCTAATGCCTGATGATTTCTTTCGGAGAATTCTAGCTCGTTTAAGTTAATCCAGTTGATTCCCATGTTGTTAGCCCATTTGATTAGTGAGAGGATCTGTTTTTCCATGTCTGGTAGGACAGGTATTTCTATGGCGACATCGATTTCTGTGTTCAGTGTTTTTTGGATAGCATTTTTTATTGGGTTTTTGTCCATTGAATCCCAGTATCTGGGCTGTGGATGGAATCTTATTTCATCTAGACCGGCATGTATTAGGCTGGGTATGTGTTCTGCGTTTTTGAGAGCTGATGTGTATAGATGTATGTGGAAGTCTGTGCCGAATGTGTCCTTGAGTAGTAGTATGTATTTTTCTACCCGTTTCCAGACTACAAGCGGATCTCCCCCAGTTATACCAGCGCCGGTGGCTTCGATGTTTTCTGCCTCTTGTATTAGTTTTTCTGTGTCTTTTTCACTTTCTAGCTCCCATTCATCTGCGAAGATACGGTCTTTCCCACCTTTTTCAAAGCTTATTGGGCAGTAGAAACAGTTTGTAGGGCATAGTCCTGTTGCTAGTAGCACAAGTTTTGAGCCCTCTGCACACATTCTACAGGCATCTGACAAGGGTGCTATGTACTGGCTTTTGTTATGCCAATGGATGATTTTTTTCATTATTTCTTGCTTAATGGATAAATGCTAGGTGTTAATAAATTTGCTACTGGAAAAGTATGAATGATGGTTAAGAAAGGGAGGGTAGATATCTATCACTCTATGTTTTTTTTGGAGGAGAAACTGCAGTAGAAGATAAGTGTTATGGCATAAGTTTTATAAGGTATCGAACACATACCTTTATTAATATTATATGGGGGTTATATAAAATGAGTAGGGTGCTGATAGTATTAGGGGTTTGTGTTTTATTAATGGCTATGCCTGCGTACATGGCGGTTCCCATGCATGAGGCAAAGAGGTTGAAGACAACATTTGTTTCAACTGCTGAAAGCTGTTTTTCAGCAGTTAATGATACACCGCCGGATTGGGCTAATGGGAACTTTAGTGGTGTCTGGGGTTTGAATCTACTTGGGAGGCCCTTGCCACCAGCTGGATGGGTTGCAGGATATTATTCAAATATGGGTGTAGGTCGTTTTGTGGGAGTGTTTGCAGAGTTTAATGCTACAAATGTTACTGGCTACTTGGGTGGTCTGTTCTTTGGACCTTTTATGGTTGGAATAGTAGGGAATATAACAACAGGTAATTCAACATATTTTGTGGGACTTGGTAGACATAATGAGACACATTTCTACTGGAGACTCATGGGTATCATAGGCCCAACTTATTACATGTATGGCAAGTATTCAAGGTTTGAGGAGTAGACCGGTATTTAATCATCCCCCCTTCCCTTTCTTTTTAAAAAGAGGAGTCATAAAAAGAGCCAGATTTATATTTTGATGGATAGATTTAAATAGGTTGTGTGTTGATATATATTTTCATAGACCAAAAAATTGGGGTTTGCTGTAAAAAAAAATGTTTGGAGTGGAACAATATGTATAGATATGGCTTGTTTAGAAGAATATTTGGGGCTATGGTTGGTATGTTTATCTTGCTTTCAATGTTTAGCAGTATAGGCACTGTTGCTTTAGGGTATGATAGGTTGATGTACACAGGATATCATGATGATATGGGGGATGTAGAGTATTTTGCTGTAATAGTAACAGGAGGAGCCGCGTATGCTCCTAACCAGGCTCTTGCAACGAGGCAGACCGAGGAAGCATATGATGTTCTTAGAACCTGGTGGCATTATACTGATGACACAATTTATTATCTCAATCCAGATCCAGATTATAATCCATCTGATTATGAGGTGGATGCTGTTGCTTCACCTGAGACTATACAGTATGCTATATCCATCTGGCTTGATTCTATGATGGATGACAATGATGTTGGTTTTATCTACATGATAGATCATGGGCAGGATGGTGGACATTTCAACATCGATGAAAACGGGGATGGATATCTTGATGTTGAAACAGAGTATATCAAAAACGTAGAGTTAGGTTTCTGGATTGACTCGATATCTAGTTACGGCAAGCTTGTTATTGTTATAGAATGCTGTTACTCTGGCGACTTCCTGCCGTATATCTCAGGAGTGAACAGGATTGGTATAACATCTACAGATGGCTATACCACCAGCGGGATTGGCATTGATGGTTGGTCGTATTTTTCACATTCATTTTTCACCAATCTTAAAATGGGTTACTCGGTTGAACAGGCATTTGAGGCAGCTAGGAACTATGTTTTGATGCATGCACCAGGGCAGCATCCTTTGATCGATGACCAATGCCTGGGATCAACATATATTGGCCACTACTATGAACTTCGAAGAATTCGATATGAACTATGAAGTAGGTATGAGTGCTGGAGGAAACAAAAAAATAGGAGTATCAAAGAATTATGGTTATTGAAATGGAAAAAGTTGAATGTAGGTTCTGTCACAAAAAAGTAATACCCATAGCTAAGCTTAACAAAATTAAAAGCGAGTTTTATGGCAGCAGGTATACTGGTAAGGACAGAGTGTATTGGTTGATATGCCCAAATTGCAAAGCGGTTATTGGAGTAAAATAATTTTTTATTCCAAAATATTGGAAAAATAGAAATCTACCTGTTCTAACTGTTAGAACAAACATTCATTCTATATATATGATGCATGCCTTACCAGAAAATGGCTAGTATCATGATTTATTTTAAAAATCCGGTGGAACCTCATCGGAACTAACCATCGAAAACTTACAATCATCACAAATACCATCAGGATTATCAGTCTCATTCACACCACAAATCACACAAATCACAGTCAAACCTCCAGCTCCTGAATATGAACAAGAAATCTACTAAGAATGGGCTCGGAGAGATTTGAACTCTCGACCTTCCGGTTATCAGCCGGATGCTCCAACCAAGCTAAGCTACGAGCCCACAATAACATTTTACAA
Source organism: Thermoplasmata archaeon (assembly GCA_003649715.1). Lineage (GTDB taxonomy): Archaea > Thermoplasmatota > E2 > DHVEG-1 > DHVEG-1 > B82-G9. The sequence goes on along the minus strand of QMSS01000015.1, from coordinate 10,867 downwards.
GTAGGAGTAAATACAGTTTCCATATAAAAAGATAATTTTTTACAACCCAACAATAAACTCCATCGAGACCCCATCACAAATTTTTCGAATCGATATCTTAATACACAACATATGAAATTACTATTACCCAGAAAATACTATGGATCTAAACAAAACAATAAAAGAGCTATCTCAAAACGAAAAAAAAGTACTACTTACACTAAAAAAACTAAATGGAAAAGGCACACCAGAAGAAATACTAAAAAACGGTGACTTCCAACAAAAGGTAGAGGTGATGAATGCAGCATCATGGCTGCAATCAAAAAAACTAATAAAAATCGAGGAACACATCAAAACCGTCTACACACTAGGCCCGGAGGGAAAACATTTCCTAGAAAAAGGACTTCCAGAAAAAAGAGCATTAGAAAAAATAGCTGAAAAAAAGGGAAAAGTATCTCTAAGAGAATTAACAGACATACTATCAGAACATGAAATACCAATCGCCATCGGATGGCTCATAAAAAACAGATGGGCAAAAATCCAAAAAAACCATGAAACCTTCCTGCAAATAACAGAGGAAGGAAAAAAAGTTTTAGGAAAAAAAACTCTGGAAGAACAAATACTAAAACAACTAAGACAACATCCATACACCCAAGTACCTGATGAAAAAATCAAAACACTGCTCTCAAGAAAAAACGTGATAAAAAAGAAAGAAATCATAACATCCATCATATCACTAACAGACAATGGAAAAAAAATACTTCAAAAAGAAATAAAACTGGAGGAGGAAATAACACAGATAACATCCTCTATAATAAAAAATGGTGAATGGAAAAACAAAAAAATCAGACCATACGACATACACGCATTCACACCAAGCATATATGGTGGAAAACCACATCCTCTCATAGAACTAATAAACCGCATAAGAAGAATATTCCTAGAAATGGGGTTCCAAGAGATAGAGGGAAACTTTGTAGAATCCAGCTTCTGGAACATGGATGTACTATTTATACCACAGGATCATCCAGCACGTGAAATGCAGGACACACTCTACTGCAAAAAACCAAGTAGAATCCCGATAAAAGAAAAAAAACTACTAGAAACAATAGCCATGGTTCATGAACATGGTGGAAACACATCATCCACAGGATGGCAATACAAATTCTCCAAAAAAGAAGGAGAAAAAGCACTTCTAAGAACACACACAACAGTAAACACCATACGCTACCTATACAACAACCCCCATCCACCATCAAAAGTCTTTTCCATAGGACGCGTCTTCAGAAAGGAAAATCTAGATGCAACACATCTACCAGAATTCTACCAGATAGAGGGGATAGTACATGAAAAAAACACAAACTTCAGACAGCTAATAGGAGTACTCAAGGAATTCTACCATAGAATGGGATTCGAAAAAATACGTTTCAGACCAGCATATTTCCCATACACAGAACCAAGCATGGAAATAGAGGTTTTTTGGAACAACAAATGGATGGAACTAGGTGGAAGTGGAATATTCAGACCAGAGGTAACAGAACCTATAGGGATCAAAAACCCTGTACTAGCATGGGGTCTAGGACTGGAAAGACTAGCCATGCTCAAACTAGGATTAAAAGACATAAGGAAACTATATATCAGCGATATAGATTGGCTTAGAAAAAAAGCCCTAATCTAAACAAAATAAAAAATGTTTTCTTATCCTTTTGTAGAACAAGAGAAGAACATAGATAAGGATGAAAAGATTTCTTCACAAATATTTATTAAATATGATACATATTATATTTAATTAAAAATGGTAAGTATTGTAAACAAACATTTATATATTAACAAGTTGGATATAAGGGGTAGGTATCAGGGTTGTGACCATAACATGCATTCAAACAGGGTAATAAGAGTAAGCCTAATATCACTCATATTACTCCTAAGCCTACTAAACATATTCATCATACAAGAAGCAAGATCAGCATCTAATACGGGAGCAACCACCCTCTACTTCAAAGACTATGATCCATTCTACTTCCTAGAAAACAATACATACACGCCTCTCTCGCAGAACCCACCAACCAAAGAAAATGATTCTACATGGCCTCCAGCCATCTCAAAAGAGGAAGATTTTATCGAATGGCTGTCAATATGGATAGGATTCAAAGTATTTGAAAAAAACCTAGATGAATTTGCAAATGAAACAGGTTTTTCTGAGGAAGAACTACTCCAGCTATTAGAAGAATTTGGTTTAACCGATCCCCTTCAAATCAAAGAGGACTACATCTATGATGGAGAAGACACCATCGAAGTAAAAGGCGACATCACATTTGATCTATACTTCTCATCAAACCTACCCTCAGAACTCATCTATAAAGATTCAGTAAAAATAATTTTTTATCACAATAGAAAAGAAATAGACAACAACACAATCACACTCCAACCTAAACTATCTAAAGGAAAAATACAAAGCTACAGAGCAACAATAGAAAACGTGGAATTCAGCCTGGAACCAAAAGATATCTTAACATTCTCTATAAAAATAATACCAAGTGATAAACCTATAGGCAACATCATCGAAATGATCCCAGAGGAAACCCTCATAAATATCGCAGAAAAAATCGCAGATCTTCTAAATAAAAGCAAAAAAACAGAATGGAAAACCATAGGCGAAACAATAAAAGAATTACTTGAGGAAAGCGAAAACATATCACTCTCAGACATAGCTGACCTAGCAAACACCATAAGATCCTCATCCTTCATATACGACTCCATAAAACATCCCTCATCAGTAACTCTACCAGCAAAAATAACATCAGAAGAGGAAGATATCAGAACCTACTACCTACACGAAGAAGAAATAATGGATGAAAACAAACCAGAAAAAACAGAATCCATAACCCAAAAAATAAAGGAAACACCAATAGAATGGACCAGCACATCCATAGAACGAAACAAGATACTAACAGGAGATGCAAAAGCAGACCTATACATAAACACACGCAGCTTAATACCATTCAGAAAAAAAATTGTTGTAACAGCAGAACTATACGATGATGACACCAAAATAGCGCAAACCAGCCAGGAAATAGAAGGAACACTCCTGGGAGGAAAACCAAAAAAACCAACAACATTTGTATTCAAAGATCTGAACTACGAATTACCATATGGTCATAGCCTAACACTAAAAATATCTGCAACCAACAGATCCAAACTCGACCGTAGAACAGTCAAGATATACTATGACTGCAATGAAACACCATCCAGCCTAACAGTAGAATTCAAGGATACTGACAACATCCAAGTCAAATACGAAAAATACCCGGAAGACGAAAAAATCATCCCTGGCCGCAGCATAATATACATACTTAACATCACAAGCAAACATGATGACAACATAGAAATAACCACCGCAGGCGTTTCAGATGAAGAAAAAGATGCATGGCACATCAAAATCATACTAGGGGACACACACATAAAAGCTAATGGAAGCGCCACTGCAAAAGTTTTTGTAAACTCAACAGACAGCTACTCCACAGCATATGGCAACACTCTAAACATGAGTATACTAGTAACAGGAAAAACAGGAGCAGTCAAGATACCAGTACATGCACAGGTATCAAGAGATGCCATAAAATACAGTGTCGAAATAGTTGGATACACAAAACATAAAAACATCAAAAAAGGAGAAAACAGCACATTCTACTTCATAATAAAAAACAACAACACAGCAGCTAAAGACGATGTAGACAGCTACACTATAACAGCTACATCAAAAAACAACTGGACACTAAAATACACCCATTCCATAACAGATCTCGAAACAGAAAAACAAACCGGAACAGAAGACATCAAGGTAACAGTCTTTGTGCCGAAAAACACATCTAAAAAATCAGACACCATAACATTCAAAGTCATATCTAACACAGACAACAACGCATTTGCCACCGTAAACGTTACAGTAACAGTAATAGAACCCAACATACTAGAAATACTATACGAATTCTTCGAAAACACAGCACACTCACTAGGACTAGACAACACATTTGGAACCTACGCACCCATCATACTAGCAGCAATAACAACAACCATAATACTCCTAATAATAATAGTAATAATATTATTGTTAACAAGAAAATTTGTTGAAATCATATGCTTAGAAAGAATAAAAGAGATAAACCCAGATGAGACAGCAAAATATGAGATAACACTACAAAACAAACACAAAAAAACACTATCCTACGAACTAACCACAAAAACCAGCGACACATCCAACAGATGGAACATCTCTATAGACACAGAAAAACTAATACTACCACCCAGCCAATCAAAAAAAGTACTTCTAACAGTTAAACCCACCAGCCACATAAGAAAAGACGACTGGATAGAAACAACACTAATTGTCAAAACAATTGGGAAACGCAAAACAGAAGAAATAACTACCATGACCACAATAAAAGATGGAAAAACAGATCTAAAAATCACCAACGTATTCACATGGCCACGTAGATTCAAACCAGGAGACCATGTCACCACATCATTCAGAATAGAAAACCATGGAAATGTAGCAGCCCAAAATGTAAAAGCAACACTATATATAAACGGCAGGGAAAAGAATAAAGTAGAGGAACTTACTATTCCAAGTAAGGGATATGCATACATACGGATGCCATGGACTGCATCAAAAGGAAAAAACAAAATCAGCATCAAAATCAAAGAAAAATAAAGAAAACACAAAAAGACAACACTACATACCTATTTTCTACTCATCCTCAAACCAAAACAATATACCTACCTGTTTTTTTCAAAAGTAAGGTGGTGCATCTCCTTTGACAAACAATAAAAAAGAGGAACAAGAACAACTCAGAAATGCAGAAAAAAAATACCAATCGCTAATAGAAAAAAGAAATGAACTCAACGACATAGCACGTCTCATACGAGAAGAAAGAGACATGCTCAACAAAAAAAGAAAAGAACTCAAAGAACAAATGGAAAAAAACAAAAAAGAAAGAGACGAACTTGTTGCCAAAATGAAACACCACAAAGAACTAAGAAACCAACTTCAACAACAAGCAAAAGAACTCATCAAAGCCAAACAGAAAAAAAAGGGACACGTACTAAAAAGCCTACCGCTACGTGTGGAAGAACTCAAAGCAGACATACAAATGCTTGAATATAAACAGGAAACAACACCCATGAATACACAGGAGGAAAACGAGTTAATCGAAATGATACGAAAAAAAAGGATGGAATACGAAGAAGCAAAAAAACAGCTGGAAAAACAAAAACTGATAGAAACAGATCTATCAGACACAGACCAAGCAATAACCGAGCTATTCAAAAAGGCAGATGAGGAACACGAAAAAGTACTAAAATACTATAAAGAAAGTCAGAAAAAACATGAGGAATTCATGAAACTAGTACAGGAAATAGCAGCATCCATAAATGAGTCAAACAAAAAACATCAAAAATATGTTGAGATAAAAGAAGAAGCGCAAAAGATACATGAAAAAGCCATGGAAATGCGGTCAAAAATTATTTCCATAAAAAAGGAACGAAGAAGAAGATGGGAAGAATCCAAAAGAATACTAGAACAGCAGAACATAAAGGCACAGCAGCTTGTAATGGATGAAAAAAAATTAGAAGAAATAGCAGATGAATCCATAGATGCGCTTAAAAAAGGTAAAAAGATCTCGCTCTCCGGATAGGAAAACAATTTCTTTTAGAGGTTCGTTGATCAACGAAAAAAATAGACAGCACTTTTAAATACAGCCTCTTGTTTTTGCCTCACATTGAGAGGAAAAGGCAATGGAACAGATAGGCATTGTAAGCTATGGAGCAGATATACCTCGATACAGGATAAAAGTAGAAGAGATAGCATCTGTATGGGGAAAAAACGGAGAAGACATCAAAAGAGGACTCGGTATAAATGAGAAATCAGTTCCATCGCTCGATCAGGACACCGCAACTATTAGCGTAGAAGCAGCACGAGCAGCTCTTAAAAGATGCAACATTGATCCTAAAAACATAGGTGCAATCTACATTGGAAGCGAATCACATCCATATGCAGTAAAACCCACTGGAACAATCGTAGGAGAAGCAATCGGAGCAACACCAAACCTAATGGTTGCTGATTACGAGTTTGCCTGTAAAGCAGGAACAGCCGCTATACAAACATGCAATGGTCTTGTAAAAGCAGGTATGATAGAATATGGATTAGCTATTGGTGCAGACACAGCACAGGCCGCACCAGGAGATGCATTAGAATACTCAGCTGCTGCTGGAGGAGCAGCATTCATCATCGGCAAAAAAGATGTCATAGCAACCATCAACCACACCTATTCTTACACCACAGACACACCAGATTTCTGGAGAAGAGAGGGAAGAAAATACCCAGCACATGGTGGACGATTCACAGGGGCACCAGCATATTTCAAACACATAACAAATTGCTCAAAAAACCTCATGAAAATCGCAGGAACAAAACCAGAGGACTACAACTATGCAATCTTCCATCAGCCAAACGGCAAATTTCCAGTTACCGCAGCTAAAATGCTCGGCTTTTCATACGATCAAATCAAACAGGGACTACTATGCCCCATAATAGGAAATACATACTCAGGCAGCTCACTACTTGGACTAGCCTCTGTGCTAGATGTAGCAAAACCAGGAGATAAAATATTTCTAACAAGCTATGGATCAGGTGCTGGAAGCGACTCCTTCGACATAACAGTAACAGACAAAATAAATGATTTATCACGTAAAAATGCTCCATCGGTAGCACAACTAATAGAAAACAAAGAATACATCAACTATGGAACATACGCAAAGTTTAGAGACATCCTATACTGGGAGTGAATAAAAAGATGAGAGATGTCGCAATAATAGGAATAGGAATAACAAAATTTGGTGAGTTATGGGACAAATCATTTCGTCAACTAATTGCAGAAGCTGGATCAAAAGCTATAATAGATGCCGGAATCGAAGGAAAAGAAATAGATGCCATATATGTTGGATCCATGAGCGCAGGTCGTTTCATCGGCCAGGAACATGTCGGAGCATTAGTAGCAGACAGCTCCGGTTTTGCACACCTACACATACCAGCTATCCGTGTTGAAAGCGCCTGCGCATCAGGAGGACTAGCACTAAGACAGGGATATCTATCAGTAGCATCTGGTATGAACGATATAGTAGTAGTCGGTGGAATAGAAAAAATGAGCGACGTCGGAGGAACAGCAGCCACCGAAACACTAGCTACCGCAGCAGACCAAGAATGGGAGGCATTCTTCGGAGCAACATTCCCTGGGATATATGCTATGATAGCAACAAAACACATGCATGACTATGGAACAACAAGAGAACAACTCGCGCAAGTAGCCGTAAAAAACCATGCAAATGGTGCCCTAAACCCAAATGCACAGTTTAGAAGAGAAATAAGCCTAGACACCGTAATAAAAGCACCACCTGTAGCACAACCCCTTGGGCTACTAGACTGCTCACCTGTAAGCGATGGAGCAGCATCACTCATACTCTGCCCTGCTGAAAAAGCAAAAAAATATACAGACAAACCTGTGAAAATTATAGGATCAGGACAAGCATCAGACACACTTGCACTACACGCACGTGACAGTATATGTACATTCAACTCCACAGTCTATGCTGCTCGGATGGCATATAAACAGGCAAAAAAAACACCAAAAGACATAGACGTAGCAGAAGTACATGACTGCTTCACAATAGCTGAAATCATAGCCATAGAAGATCTAGGTTTTGTAGAAAAAGGAGAAGGAGGAAAAGCAATAGACAACAACATAACCACTTTAGATGGATCTCTACCTGTAAACACAAGTGGAGGGTTAAAGGCAAAGGGACATCCAGTAGGAGCAACAGGAGTAGCGCAGGTAGTAGAAATCGTTACACAGCTAAGAGGAGAAGCAGAAAAAAGACAGGTAAAGGATGCAACAATAGGTCTTGCACACAATGTTGGAGGATGCGGTGCATCCTGCATAGTTCACATACTGGAGGCGATGTAAAAATATGACCATCGGAGGAGTAGCGCGTTTCTGGAGAGAAATACCACAAAGATACAATCTAATAGGAAAACAATGTGGATCATGCGGAAGAATCTATTTCCCACCACGCGAGTCATGTCCCTACTGCAGGAGAAAAAGTATAGGAAAAATGAGAGACATAAAACTAAGTGGAAAAGGAGAGATAGTAACATACACTGTTATACATGTAGCTCCACATAATTTCGAAGGACAGGTACCATATCCAATCGCCATTGTACAACTAGAAGAGGGACCACGAATAACAGCACAGATTGTTGATTGCAAGATAGAAGATGTAAAAATTGGTATGAAGGTGGAATACACATTTCGTCGCATACAAGAAGATGGATACACAGGTGCAATATATTATGGATATAAGTTCAAACCCTGCCAGCAAAAGCAAAACCATCAATAAAAATATGTAGGCACAAAACAAGACATATATTTGGATATACAAATATATATTATCCTAGAAATCTTTGATATTTTCTTCCTATACCATACCCCAGATAGTTTTTTATCTAGAAAAAGAGAGAAATAAGGGGGATTAGAAACCAGCGGTCAAACGCACAATTAGATAGGTAGTTGGTAGTTTGATGAGGGATTTCTTTATGGATCTACTGGTACTGGTGATTCCCATTCTGGACTGTATATGATTAGATTTGGATCTCCATATATGCATTGAACAGTTGTGACCTGCATGGAGGAGCTTCCATACATTGATGTTGGATCTCCTGTTGTGAAATCCCTGTAATGTAGCCATACTTGTTTGGAGTATGCCGGGCCAACTGGTATGCCATTTATCATCGCATCAGTGAAAAATTCATCGTCTTGTAAATCAGCTTCTGGACAGAGTCCCGATCCAGCGTTTCCATAGAACATCACCGCACCATGGTCTAGGTAAACCATTGGTCCAAAGGCATCTGCAGTTGTGCAAGACATGTAAAATATTGCATTACTCCTCAGGTTTTCCATCAACTGATCTACATATGTGAAATGTATTATGTCATAGAGGTTTGGTGGTTCTGCATTGTACCATCTCATCCCATTGTCCCTTGCTGTCCTCCAGTTGTCATACATGTATCCACGCCATGCATCCCACCATATCTGATCAGGGTAGTTGCAGTGATTGGTTTGTAGGTACTGTGCTGATATGCCGCTTCCTCCGGTTCCATGGCCGGAGTAGTACATAACACTTGCTCCATCGTTCATTCGTTGTAGATGAGCCAGCCAGAGGCAATGTCCATCATATTTTCTGCCATGTGACATGAATGCTTTTTTGACGACTCTGCTTGAATATACTGAATGTGTTTTTCCATCATTTGTCCTCCACATACCGCCATCTGGGAAGTTCATAAACTGGGTAGTGGTTATGTCCCTGTTGGGATTGGCAAATATCAATGCTGGATACATTATGTTTCTTACTACAATGTCTGAGGTATATGCTGGTGTTATACCAGGTATGTGACCAGCATAGGAATTGTTTCCCATCATCACAGAATGCGCTGGTATGTAGATGTCTTTTCGTGGTGCTACGAAGCAGTATCCCTCCTGTCCCTCTCTGTCAAGACCATAGTTTTTGATCCAATTGTGTATTCCATTGTATAGTTCTTCGTTCCATGTTTTTTTGGCATCAAGTCCAAGAGGTGGAAGTGCTCCCTGCTCACCATTTGACATGAAATATCTTATTATGTCTATTATCATTTTTATGGTTCCTGGCAGGGGTTCGTCGTGAACTGGTAGATTCCCGCATGATCTGCTTCCATGATAGTAGTCTCCATCCCATAGTCTCCATGTCTCTATTCTATCTGCAACTCCTGCAGGATTGTCTGGGGCATCATCTATGTGAAGCACAGGTGATCCATGATATGCTGCAAGCATTGAAGCTGGAGCAAAGTATCCATCTCCTGTCGCTAGTGATGTTATGGTTATGTAGTTTTCAGATGCCTCATGGTCTTTGATGTAATCTATGATTTCCTGCATGTTCTTTAGATCTGCTTCTAATGTAGGTAGTTGATCTCGAACCTTTTTACCAATGTTGTTGTTTTCGACAAATATAACATGGCTGACGCCAAGTGTATCCAATGCGTTTTCTGTCGCATCTGGAACACTGTTTTCTTTCACATATAGTAGAGGAATATGTTTAAGGGATGCTATAACTGCGGCATTTGCTGCAGATATAGCGGCATTTACTCTGGATGGGTTTAGTTTCCTTATTGTGCCAGTGATTGTGTAACGTATGTTTTTTTGGCCATCTGCATTTCGTGGAACAACAATTGCAGTCCATATTCCCTTTTCAGGGTGCAACACCTCTGCAGAAAACTCTGTATGTGGTTCTGGATCCCATGTCCTCCATCTACTGTATCCTGTTTCGTTGTGGAATCCATTCCACCAGTGGATTGGCATAATTGGTCCATTCCACTGTGGGATATCAGGAGCACGGAGATGTCCCTTTGGATCAACGAGGAATACAAGTAGATCTGAGGGATCTGATGTTGTAACTGTTACTTTTAAAACAGAGTTCTGATCTCCTACTCTTATTCTATATCTATGACCAGCATATTTTGTTATTGTGAAGTTCCAGTTTCCTGTTATTCTATCTGCTCCTGCTCCCCATATACCCATCCTGGTTATGGGATAATAAATATCTATCTTAGGACCTGGTATATCGTAGGGTGATGGCCACCAGTCTTCCGCCATTGACATGAATCCTGGGAAGAGTTGTATAAGAGATGGAGTGGCTCCTCCGCTGCCGAACATGCTAACATTTATGGCGCACCATTTAGGTCCTATGAGCATCGGATAGACGTATCCACCTATTTCCTTAATTTTGTCACTATCATTTGGTATTT
>QMSS01000014.1 GCA_003649715.1 Thermoplasmata archaeon | reverse complement strand
TGTGCATCCCAGCAAAATGAAAAGCTGGGAGGGTGTAATTAATTTTTCAACAGCCTAGTTTTTCCAATCATATCCAGAAACTTGTCTATCACAGTTTTTTAACCCTTTTTATCAATAAAACTTTTATACAATAAAATATTTAATATATAATTTGATTAGAATGAAAAGAGGTATCTGTCTCTTTGTACTAGTAATACTACTTTTAGCATCCATGTTTTCGTCATTCCTAGCAGCAGAAGAGATAAGTCTGTCCCAAAAATATGTTCAAAACAAAAACCTCTATGCTCAATGCGGAAGGGGTTATAGATACAACATACAGGGCTGGATATACACTCATATAGAGGGAGATCCATATGAACGTGGATACCAACATGGTTATCTACTTGCAGATGAAATCATTGACATGATAAACCGATGGAGTAACATCATACACAACTACCCACTCATCAAACCAATAACACATCATATGCCTCAAAAAAGATACGAACTCGTGTCAAAGACATGGTGGGATTTCTGCAGATCAAACTGTGTTAAAACATACTGGGATAAATACAGTAAATACAATGATGGCGAATACCTACAAGAAATGAGAGGAATAGCAGATGGTGTAAAATCCAAAGGCGGGAAGATACATGGACAGTCCATATCCACTGAGGACATACTAACCTTAAATGAAATGTATGAATTTCTATCAAAACTAAACAAACTCAAAAAAAGATTCCATCCACTTAGAACACTTTTCCATAAACTAAAACAGATACTACCAGAGCTATCAAAAATCAAAGAACAGGATTTCATCACAGATTTCATAAAACAGCCGATGCCGCATCACTGCAGTGGATTCATCGCAACAGGCAATGCAACCTCCCACGGACAGATTGTAATAGCTGATTCCATGTGGTGTGGAGGAGGATCATGGTGGTGGACATACTACATAGCACTACGTTGGAATGTGATCCTAGACATAAAACCTACACAGGGTCATAGAATAATCATGCCTGCATCACCTGGGTTTATATGGAGCAACCATGACTTCTATCAAAACGATGCAGGTATAGTTCTCATAGAAACCACGCTTCGACAGGGTCTATGGGACAACAGAGGACTACCACTTGCTATACGGGCTAGAGCTGCCATGCAGTATGGAGAAAACATCGATGATGTAATACATTATCTCAGACATCAAAACGATGGATGCATGAACGCAGTATGGCTAATTGGAGACACCAAAAACGGTGAAATAGCAAGATTTGAACTAGGACTATATGCATATGCCGTATATAGAACATTCAATGGCTTCTACTGGTCAGCCAACAACCCCATGGATCTAGGTGTTAGACTCGAAAAATTTGATATAAAAACAGCTACACACTACCTATTACGATACCTACTCCTACACAAAGGCGGCTATGAATATTGCCTACCAAAATATCGACCTGCCCCTAGAGATCTAAAATTCGAGGAACTAGGAAACAAATACTATGGAAAAATCGATGTTGACCTTGTAAAAAAAATAATGTCCACCCGACCAATCTCCGCTGCATCTACAGACTGCAAAATAACAGACAGCAATCTTGTTGAAAAAAATGGCCTATGGGCATTCATAGGAAACCCCAGTGGAAAAATTCTGGAACTATCAAATCTTGACAAAAACAAGATAAAAAATGAAGAAATCCATCCAACTGGATGGGTCAGAATATATGCATTGCCATGGAAGGAATACATAGTACCTAACAATCCACAGGAACAAGAACGACAACCTGAAACAATATGGTTATATGACACAAAAAACAACTCCAATGACTTCTACTCATCAAGCATAATAGTCGGCAACACACTCTACACAACCACCTCATCTGGAGAAATATATGCATTAGATGCTCAAAACGGTACCATACTGTGGAACCAAACAGTTGGAAAACAGCCAACCCAACCAACATATCACAACCAACTACTCTTCATCGGAACCGCAGATGGACTAAAAGTCCTCGACATCACCGGACAACTGCAATGGGAAAAAAACCTGACCACAATACCCTCCCCGCCAGTTATAGCTGGTGACCTGATTATAACTGGGGATAAAAATGGAAACATATATGCATTCGATATACACACCGGAGATGAACAATGGAATCTAACACTGTCTGGTGAGATATATATTTCTCAGCCATGGAATAAAACCATGCCTCTTCCAAGCCCCAATAATAATGATGCTGGAAGAATCTCAAGCAACTCTTCTATCCTAAAATCAATATTTGTGGGATCAGGCAACACATGCTATGCCATAGATGCCGAGACAGGGAACATAGAATGGTCAATAGAAACAAATGGAATAATAACATCTAAGCCAGTTGTCTATGACAAAACCGTTTACTTCGGATCATGGGACACCTACTTATATGCGGCTGAAGCACATAATGGGAGTATTAAATGGAAACGAGAAACAGGCTGGGGAATAGAAACAACACCTGTGATATCTAATGACATGATTTTTTTTGGCTCACATGATAACAACCTATATGCCCTAAACAAGACCAGTGGGCAGCTAAAATGGGTGTTTACATGCAACGCAGCTATCCATTCATCACCAATCGTCAATGAAAAAAACATATTTTTTGGATCTGATGATGGAAGACTATATGCTTTAAACAAATCAGTTGGAAAACTAGTATGGAGCTTCTCACCAGGATACACCATTGATAGAAATGATATACGCAACTACATCACAACCCCTATCCTCTCCACTCCTGTTTTACATAATAATATCTTGTTCATCGGAGTGCTAGGAAAAATATATGCTCTAGATGCATCTACATCCTAAAAAAAGAGAAGAATCTAATCAGCCCCCTTGATCCAGAGATGAGTTAACAGAATTTTTCTCTATCCAACCACCCTAAGAAATATAACACAATTTTTAAATAATACATAAATAATAATATTCTTTGTAATACAAAAACAAAAAATCGGGGGATAAAATAAATATGAGTATGAAAAAAACTATTTTTTGTCTACTAGCAGCATTTCTACTAACATTATCATCACTAGGAACATACGCCCATACTAACAACACCCAGAAGAATATAGTAAGTAATGGTAGAGACACAACTTCTTATATTCCAGATGAATTTGACAGCAGGGATGCGACAGAGGATCTAGATGTTAACCAGGATATGCCATCTGCTATTGCAGTTTCAGATTCAAACCCATTTTATACCCTAATCGCAACTCCTCTAGCAGTTCATTACAATGACAATGGAGAACAAAGAGTTATACCACTTTATGTGAAAAACTTCCATGCTCCATCAAAGGCTGTTAAAAGAGCTGAAAAACAGATTGGCATAAAAGTGGACTACAACATAACAGATGATCTAACCCCCAAGGAGGTCTCCCTCTCTGTCGCACAAAATTTTTGGGAAAACAGCTCCACTGCTCTTGTAATCAAATACGATCAAGAGGGATACAATATGGGTGTTGTGGCAACACCCTTGGCATCATATCAAAACATACCTATTATCGTCACTGATGAAATAGATGAAACCGTAACCAATGTTCTACATAATCTAGGAGTGGAATATATTTATGTATGCGGAAATCTCAGCACAACTGCTTTTCCAATAAAAAAATTTGAATCCATCCATGACATAATACATGAATGCATTCAAGTTATTGAAAACAGGCTTAACAGTACTACTAACTATATAGCACTTGCTAACCCATTGGATGTATATATGCCAATGATTTTAGACAGTATATCCTATAACTTCACTGGAACTATAGCCTCAAGCGTTGTGCTCCCCACACAAGCCATTAACACTCTCATATCTAAAACCAGGGGATACCACACTTTCTCTATACCCAAGGATTACAAGTATGCATTGTTAAAAATCGATCTACGTAATCTAGATTCAGATCATGTCGAAGCTCTTGGAGACCGAATGTACATGATGGTCAAAAGTCCTAGTAAACATATGTACATCTATGCCTCCACAGCCGGTGGCATACCGCTTCGCGATGAAGAAGGAAGAATAGTTGAGGACAGAATACATTTTGAAACCACTATATATAACGAAACTGGTAACTACACAGTGCAGGTATTTGGACGATGGTATGCATCTAAAAATGGAAACTATGAAATAAAGATAACAGTGGAAAAACTTGAAAGCCCATATGTACCACTCATGAGGGGGTTGTCATCTATTGCGCCTTATTTAGCTGCCTATCATAAGGGTATTGTTTTTGCAAAAACAGATTTCGCCTTCGCCGCAGATGACAACATCATCTATAACGGATCAACCTGCCCAGGTCCAACTCAGCCTGGTACAAATCCAAACTTGGTTGTGCCATCCAATGAACACACCATGGAGATACATGATGAACTCAACACTCTACTCGGTGAACTAGCAAAGATTAATGCAACAAACTTGGAAGAACTCAGAGATCACTACTATGAAAACCCTGTATATATAGCAGTAGTAGCTGATCCTAGCATGATACCAATGTATTTCTATTACAACCCTGATGGAAGAATAGACTCTGAGGCATATCTGTGGGGATATGGATGCCCCAGCGATTTCATATATGGTGATATCGATCCAAAGCCTGATGACCCTGAGAATGACACCTACTCCTACTGGCCAACTATGGAAAACATAGTTGGTAGAGTTACTGGCTGGGATGTTCAGGACTGCAGTGCACTCATAGCAAGAACAATATTCTACCATACTATCATAAAACAAATGGGAGACTGGAAAGATAATGCATTAGTACAAACTGGATGTGGATTAGAATTCCAAAACCTACCAGTGATAACAAAATTAAGTAAAATCATAGACAAAATAGTAAACGAGGGAAAGGGAAGAGATGAACCAACTAAGTTTCCAACTGGAGAGAGCACATTTATCAACATGAGACTTAAAAAACAGATGAAGACTGGGGGATACAACGTCAGAAACACCTTATGGCTACGATCACAACGAGAAGGATTCACACGTAAAAACCTGAGAGAAATCAAAAAAACAGGTTTACTAAACCGTCTGCTGTTCCCCAAAAAAATTGTTGAGATACTAAGCTCATCGAAGAGAGTAACAGGTGGAAGAGATCAGCTAAAAAGCAGTCTCATATTTGCCTTCGCACATGGATTCTACAATCTCTACGAATTCGGAGACATATTAATCGACTCACGTGGATTCCCATTTGTAACGCCATTCTCACGTATACTCCCAAAACTAAGAAGCGGATTAGCCGACAGGGGGTCATTTGACATACGATCAATAGAGAACATGGAATATGGTCCATCAGTCATCTTCGTAGAAAGCTGTATAACTGGCAGAACAGAGGGAATAAACCCTGTCAACACACTCTCTCAGACCTATATCCATGCAGGTGTAAACACCTACATAGGTGCGACAAGAGTAACAGCAGACCCAGGATATCTAGAGCCACGACCCCTACCTGGTGGACTGGGAATAGGCATCTTAGGTCTGATGAACGCAACACTTAGATATCTACTAAAAAGAGAATTTCCTGAACTCCATTTTGGAGCAGTAATCGCTGAAGACTTCATACTACAACTGATAAAAAACAATGCAACAACAGGGCTTGCTCTAAGAAACGCAAAAAACATGTATCTATCTAAAGATGCAAATTCAACATTTCTATGGACACCGCCACTTACACTGTACTCAGGCAGCTTTGTGGATCAGGAATACCGACCAGAACAGCAGATAAAAGGAAATGATCAAACAAGAGTGTTAGACAAAAAATATGTTGCTCTGCATGAGTTCAACATATATGGAGACCCAGCATTCAACCCATATCAGCCATGTAACAATGGATAAAACCAGAAAAAATGGGATGGAATCCCAAAAAAACCAATTAGAATCCAAGGAAATGATGTAAAAATTCTTCTGTATCCCATTATTTTTTTATTATTTTTTCTTCAGTTATATATCCAGTTACATATTTTGCAGGCGTGACATCAAATGCAGGGTTTCTGACCCTTATCCAACCAGGCATTATCCTACTACTGCCAATCCCCCCTAGTATCTCCATGTTATCTCTTTCTTCTATCTCTATACTATCTCCATCTGGTATGCTCATGTCGAAGGTGCTTTTTGGAGCTGCAACATAGAAGGGTATGTTGTTTTCTCTAGCTAGCACAGCCTTTTCATATGTTCCGATCTTGTTTGCAAAATCCCCATTTTTAGCTATCCGATCTGCACCTACTATGACCATATCTATCTCACCTTTTTTCATAAAATATCCAGCTGCGTTGTCGACGATAACCATATGTTCTATGCCCTCATGTTTGAGCTCCCATGATGTTAAAAGACCTTGTAGACGTGGTCTTGTCTCATCTACATATACAAATATTTCTATTCCATCTCTATGAGCTAGTCTTATCGGCGCTAATGCAGTTCCGTAGTCTACTGTGGCTAATGCCCCTGCATTACAATGCGTTAGAATCCTCATACCTCTCCTTATAAGTCTCTTACCATTTTCACCTATTCTTCTACATCGTTCAACAATATCCTCGACATATGCTGATGCGGCAGATAGTGGATCCTCCCCATTTTTTATCTTGCTGAGCATATACTCTACAGCATAGAAGAGATCATAGGCAGTTGGACGTGTGGATCTCAGTTTTTCTGCTGTTACATCTACATTGTTTAACTGTTTTTTTCCAAGGGCCATCCCATAGGCAGCTGCTGCTCCGATGGCAGGAGCACCACGTACCACCATGTTCTTAATAGCAAAGATGATGTCATCAACGTTTTTTGCTGTAAAAACTTCAAATTTGTGAGGAAGTTTTCTTTGATCTATGAATTTTACAGAATCTTCTTCAAACCATAAAGCCCTGTGTTCTTCTCCATCAATCATCATATATTATTTCCCCTCTTCCCCTTCTATTTTCTATTTTTTTCTAAAAACCATTTCTTCTATCTCATTTAGATCAAATCCTGTAAACATAACCCCATTATTTTTTATAGGTATGTTTTTTCTGTTTCTAAGCATTTTTAAAACCTCTTTGATTGGTTCAATAATCTCCGGTATTTTTCTCTCGGATACAGCTGGTAGGTTTTGCATGGTCTGTTCATATGCTATATTTTTGCTGTTAAGTATGACTATCGCGTTTATATCTTCCCTCGCTCTATGTACAAACCAGTGGAGTGGGGTGTTGATATGTGGTTCTTTCACCCCTATTGCTAATACAATGTTTTTCAATGGGTCGTAGTCTGCAATTTCCAAAAAATCTTCTTCTTGCTTTATGTCGCTAAGGCTGATACTGCTACAGTTGATTAGCATCCTTCTTCCATATCTAATACTGATGCTTCCAGTATTGTCAATTTTTTTTCTGCATAGCCTGTGTTTGTCTAGTTTTTCAATGAACCTGATGATGTCCGGTATGAGGGGACAGTTGCTTTTTTCTCTGGAAATAAAGAATGTTTGGAACTGTAAAGGATTTTTTGCTATCATAAGAGGGATTTATTGGGAATCTATCTAAAAAATGAATTGGGTGAGGTCCTTTTTGTTATTTCTTGATAAATGGATTTGGAGTGGGATTGATGTGTGAATTTAGAAAGATTTTTTTTGTAGTTTTAGTATTTTGTTTTTTATAGGAATTTGATTCCGCCATAGTTGATTTCGATATCCTGTGGCTTAAGTGAGTGTTTTGTTGCTCTCATCTTCCTGATCGTGAGTTTTCTCCGATCCATTGTTGTGTCAAGATCAAGTAGTAGGATTCCATCTACCATGAACTCAGATATTGAGTCACGAGATAAGCTTCGGCTTCCCTCAGGTATCTCAGAGGTGACCATTGTTGTGCAGTTTCCTTTGTTGAGTATGCTCATAATCCTGCGTATATGTATTCTTGTTGCAGGTGTAGATCCTATTGGGTATGCTTTTGTGTCCATGGATCGTTCAGATGGGATTATCTCGTGGACACCACTTATCCATACTGGTATTTCTGCTAGTGGACTGAGAGAGTCTAGTACTACTCTTTTGTATCCACCTGTTGTTATCTCGTTTTCTATTTCTTTGTGTACATTACTGCTGTCGAGGTTTAGATACATGAATTTCAGCTGTCCATTTTCGACAGCAGGTTGAAAGTTGAATCCTAATTCCTTTGCCTGGGCGACAATGCTTTCTGTTCTTTCATCTGATGTTAGAAATAGACATTTCTCTCCATTTTTGAGACCTGCGTCAATGTAATGGAAGCATAGGATTGTTTTACCTGATCCAGGTGTGCCGGATACTAGTGTTACACTATTCCGTGGGAGTCCTCCATCTAGTAACTCATCTAATCTGCTGATGCCGGTACTGATTCTTTCGATACCGGTTTTAAACATGTTTATTTCCATGTTAGACTCATCCATATTTCTATCTCCTCCTCAAAAACATTCCTGGCCTCTCTTTTTGAGATTTGGAGTTTTTATCTCTGCCTTTGTGTTAAATAGTTTGTTGATTTAAATAAGTTTCCTAATAATATTTGTCAAGAGATTGTTTTTTTATTTTTTTTAGTTGTCTCGTCTGTTTGCTGCGATATAGAATAGTTGTTTGTCAACAAGCTCTAGCTCGCCGAAACGGTTTTCCTCATAATATGTTCTTCTTTTTGTTGTAAACATTTTTTCCTCTCCCCCAAAGAAAAGTTAGTGGGGAAAGGAAACTTTTTTTGTTATATAAAATTTATCTTTTTTTGTTCTAAAAATGAGGTTTTATTTCCCTCGTTTTTTTGGATATTATCTCAAATATTTTGTCAACAAGTTTATCGATGCCTTCTCTGTTTTTGCAGGATATTTTTATATTAATAGAATCTGTTTTTTTGATATCAGATTTGTTTTCAACTACTATTATTGGTATGTCCCGGAACATTTTTTTTATCTGGGAAAGCAAGTTTTTTTGTTTTTCTATGGGATATCCACAGTTTTCAGATGGGTCTAATATGAATATGATTATATCGGCTAGATGGATGAGAGCGGCGATAGCTTGCTTTTCTATTTTGTTTCTTTTATGTATTGGTCTATCAAGCAGACCAGGTGTGTCTATTATCTGATATTTTTCTGTGTTGTATCCCTGTCTTTTTTCGATGTGTCCCACATGTATTTTTGTTGTTGTGAATGGGTACTGTGCGATTTTTGGTTTGGCAGATGATATGTTTTTCAGTAGTGAGGATTTTCCTACATTGGGATAACCAGCGATTACTATGGTGATTGTATTTTGTATCTCTGGGAAATCCTTTATTGTGTTTTGCGCTTTTGATAAGAAGATTAGGTTTTTATCAATTTGTTTCAGGACTGATGCTATCCGGCCATATATTTCCTTTTGTTTATGTTTTAAAAAGGATAGGTCCCTTGTTTTTTTTAGTGTTTTTATTTGTTTTGAATATATTTTTGTGCATGTTTTACGTGCCCATTCTACTGCACCGAGTGATTGTTTTAGTTTATCGGCATCTATCTTGATATCTATGAGTTCCTGATAGAATTTTGGGAGATTGTCGATGGATGGAAAACCTTTTACATATTTTTCTAGTGTAGAGATTACATTGGTTGCAAATAGTTCTGTTTTTTTGATGATTGTTTTTCTGTTTCTATAGAACCTATTTTTGTCTTGTATTTGTATTTTTTTTGTTTTTTTTATGGCGTTTTCGATTATTTCTTCTGCACTATATATGGCAGGGATTTTTTCAAACATCGTCATCTCAGGGATGGAAAAACTTTATGTTGTACCTGTAAATTAATGTATTGGTAGAAGGCAATATGGATGAGGGTTTTATTCTTTCTAACAAATATAGGAAAGCCGTTTTATATGAGCTTGCCTCAGGGGAATATGATATTGGTAGAATTGCGAAAAAGCATCATATTATTCCAATGATTGTTCGTAGAGTTGTTGATGAGTTTGTTGAAGGTGGTGTTTTAGAAAAAAATGGGAGTAGATATATTCTCACGAGAAAGGGTGAAAAACTTGTTATGAGAATTGGAAAGCAATAAAAAAAGGAAAGGAGAGAATGGAATCCAAAAGAAGGGAGGATTAATAGGGAGGCATATCTTTTTTATGAAGCCATATCTGATTCAAACGTTGAAGGAATTAGCGCTGCTAGGTGCGATGAGGGATAGGATAGAGATATCCTCATTTGAATTGGCAAGACAGCTGGGAACAAGTCAGCAAACAGCATCTAGATACCTATTAGATCTTGATAAAAATGGAATGATAAACAGGGAGTTTGGAATAAAAAAGCAGCTTATACAGATAACGCAGTTAGGTGCAGAGGTTTTGCAGAAAGAACATATTGATTATCAACAGATCTTTGAGCTACCGAATCGAGTCTATTTCCAAGGCAGAGTAGTATCAGGGATGGGTGAGGGAAAGTATTATACTGAACAAAAAGGCTATGTTGACCAGTTTAAAAGAAAACTTGGTTTTGTTCCATATCCAGGTACTCTTAATGTTGAGATAAAATATGTCGAGAGAAATAAACTACGTATGCTGAAAAACTATGGTGGAATAAACATTGATGAGTTCAAAACTAAGAATAGAACATTTGGTGGTGTGACGTGTTTTCATGCCAAAATAGATGGTGCTACTGGAGCAATTGTTCTACCATCAAGAAGTCATTACTCAAATGTTATAGAATTTATATCCCCCATATGTCTCAGAAAACAACTAGGTTTAAAAGATGGAGATGAAGTAAAAATAATGATTAGCCTAGACAAAAAACTGAGTCAATAAAACTTTTTTAAAAATAAAAATTTTGAGGGAATAAAAAGAGAGATATGCTACAAAATGAGTAGGCGAGGATGTTATGAAAAATCAGTTTGTTGCAGATGTGCTTTACAAAATAGCAGATCTATTGGATATCAAAGGTGAGATATATTTCAAAACAAGGGCATACCGAGTGGCTGCACAGACAATAGAAAACTTGGATGAGGACATAGAAATCATTGTTAGAGAAAACAGAATAGGCTCTCTACCAGGTGTTGGAGAGGGCATATCTAAAAAGATAAGGGAACTGGTAGAAACTGGCAAATTGGAATACTTCGAAAGATTAAGAAAAGAATTCCCAGAGGGGTTGCTGTCGCTTCTAAGCATACCAGGTCTTGGCCCCAGAAAGGTTGCCTCACTCTACAAAAACCTTGGTATAACTAACATCGATGAGCTAAGAAAGGCATGCATAGATGGAAAACTACGGGATCTAGATGGTTTCGGTGAAATAACTGAGAGGAACATTCTACGTGGAATACATCTACTTGAAAAAACAAGTGGGAGAGTTCTTCTAAACGTGGCTTACCTAGATGGAAACAACTATCAAGAATATCTTAAAAAATTCGATAGGATAGACAAGATAAGCATTGCAGGTAGTCTACGCAGGATGAGAGAAACAATCGGTGACCTGGACATACTTGCATCCTCGGACTATCCTGATGAGCTAATGGACTATTTTGTCAAATATCCTGATGTACAGCGTGTGCTACTTAAAGGTAGGACTAAAACCAGTGTGTTACTAAAAGATGGTGTACAGGTTGATCTACGTGTTGTAGGGAAAGAAAGCTATGGAGCCGCTCTTCAATACTTCACTGGTTCTAAAGAACACAATGTACATATGCGAAGCATAGCCATCAAAAAGGGTTTCAAACTCAACGAATATGGGCTCTTCGACAAAAAAACAGACAAATATATTGTTGGCAGAACCGAGGAGGAGGTCTATAATAGACTCGGCATGTCATATATCGAACCAGAGTTAAGAGAAAACAGAGGAGAAATAGAAGCTGCATTGGAAAACAAACTACCGAGAATAATAGAATATGATGATGTTAAAGGGGATTTCCATGTACACTCAACATGGAGTGATGGATCAGACACAATAGAAACAATTGTTGACAATGCAAAAAAAATAGGCTACTCATTCATTGGAATAGCTGATCATTCCCAGTCACTAAAAATAGCTAGGGGGTTATCTGAGGAGAAACTCATCAAAAAAATAGCTGAGATTGAAAGGATAAACAAAAAAAACAATGATATACGTGTGCTCTGTGGAACAGAATGTGATATAAAACCAGATGGATCACTTGACTACAGCAAAAATGTTCTTAAAAAACTTGATTTCGTATACATAGGGATTCATTCCAAATTCAAGATGAATAAAAAAGAGATGACACGGAGGATAATATCTGGAATGGAAAATGAGTATGTAGATTTTCTTGCTCATCCAACAGGCAGGCTAATAGGACGTAGAGATCCATATGAAATCGACATAGAACAGATAATAGATGCTGCTAGAGAAACAAACACTCTACTGGAAATCAATGCATTTCCAGATCGACTCGACCTAAATGACATAAACATAAAATTTGCTAAGGAACGAGGTGTAAAACTTGTTCTCGGCACAGATGCACATAGTATTAGCCATCTACATTTTATGAGATTTGGAATAGCAACTGCACGTAGAGGATGGCTTGAGAAAAAAGATGTTTTAAACACATATCCAATAAAAGAAATCGAAAAAATACTGCAGAAATAAAAAATGGAATCAAAATATGTTTTGTTTGGTTTAGGATGAGGAGGCTGAAACATCATGTGCAACAGCAGTAGAAACAAAGAGAGTGCTAAAAAAAGAATAGAGGAACTCAGAAAAGAAATACGGCATCATGACTATCTATATTATGTTCTCAACAAACCTGAGATCTCTGATGCTGAATACGACAGACTAATGATGGAGCTTAAAAAACTCGAGGAACAACATCCTGAGTTGATCACACCTGATTCTCCAACTCAGAGAGTAGGAGCAGCACCGCTTGAGGAATTCGGAACTGTTAGACACACAAGACCTATGCTCAGCCTCGACACAGCCACAGATGAGGAAGACATACGGAGATTTGATGAACGTATAAGAAAAGAACTTAATGTAGAACATGTTGAATACACAGCCGAGCCTAAACTAGATGGTTTATCAGTAGAGCTAATATATGAAAATGGTAGATTTGTCAGAGGATCAACAAGAGGTGACGGTCTGAATGGTGAGGACGTAACCGAGAACATAAAGACAATAAGAGCTGTTCCACTCGTACTGAGAAGTAGTGAACTTAAAACACCGACTCTACTGGCTGTGAGAGGCGAGGTTATTATGAGTATATCTGATTTCGAGGAGCTTAACAAACAGCTTATACAGAAAAACGAGCAGCCGCTTGCTAACCCACGTAATGCTGCAGCAGGATCACTACGTCGCCTTGATCCCAGCGAGACTGCCCAGAGACCACTTGACATCTTTTTCTATGAGATAATGACTGTCCAGGGAGTAAAAGTTGAATCACAATGGGAAGCACTTCAATGCCTAAAAAAATGGGGTCTAAAAACCAATCCATTTACTGAAAGATGCAATGGACTTGATGACATCATAAGATATCATAAAAAGATGCTGAAGATTAGAGAAAAACTGGAATACGAAATCGATGGTGTTGTCATAAAAGTAGACAGACTAGACCTGCAGGAAAAATTAGGTGTAAAGGCTAGATCACCGCGGTGGGCCATAGCATACAAGTTTCCATCAAGAAAAGAGGAAACACAGGTCATGGACATCATGGCACAAGTAGGAAGAACAGGAACACTTACACCAGTAGCGCTGCTAAAACCAGTGGATGTAGGTGGTGTAACAGTTTCACGTGCAACACTTCACAACCAAGACTTCATAGATCAGATGGATGTGAGAATAGGAGATATAGTAAAGGTAGGAAGAGCAGGAGACGTGATACCAGAGGTCACAGAAGTTATAAAATCCAGGAGAACAGGCAGAGAAAAAAAATATCATCTACCATCAACCTGTCCAGTATGCGGATCTAAGGTCATAAAAGATGGAGCATTCTACAGATGCACAGGAGGTCTATCCTGTGTAGCTCAGCTTAAAAGAAGCATTGCACACTATGCATCCAAAGCTGCAATGGACATCGAAGGTCTTGGAAGAAAAAATGTGGACCTACTAGTTGACAATGGTCTACTAAAAAGCGTCAGCGACATATACAGGCTGAAAAAAGAGGATCTAATAAAACTACCTCGATTTGCAGAAAAATCAGCTGACAATCTAATCAACGCAATAGAAAAAAGCAAAGAAAAAAACCTTGCCCGCTTCGTATACGCCCTCGGTATCCCAAATGTTGGAGAACACATAGCAAAAATACTGGTAGATAAATTCAAAAGCCTTGAAAACCTTATGTCAGCATCCAAAGAAGATCTAGAACAAATATATGAAATAGGACCAGAAATAGCAGATAGCGTAACACAGTTTTTCAAACAAAAAAGAAACAAAGAAGAGATAGAAAAAATGAAAAAAATGGGTGTAAAGGCAACTACAGAAATTGTTGAAAAAAGAAAAGCTGGAATACTCAATGGTAAAACATTTGTTTTTACTGGTACGTTAAAGGACTTCAGCCGAGATGAAGCTAAAAAACTCGTGGAGGAACTCGGAGGAAGAACAATGTCTACTGTAAGCAAAAACACGGACTATCTTGTGGTAGGAGAAAAACCTGGTTCAAAATATGAAAAAGCAAAAAAACTAGGTATAACCATAATCAATGAAAAAAAATTCAAAGAACTAACTAGAAAAACAAGATAAAAACACTTCCCATCTAAATTTGTAGGAGGTTTTTTTGATGGAATGTAAATCTGAGGAAAACCAGACAAAATGCAACTGTACATATCCATGCAGTAAAAAAGGCATATGCTGCGAATGTCTCAACTCCCATCGAAGCAGGGGCGAGCTACCAGCATGTTACTTCCCAGATGATGTAGAAAAAACATATGATAGAAGCATAGAAAACTTCATCAAAATCTATCAAGAAAGAGGAAAGTGGTGGTAAAAAAACAAGAACCCTGGTATACTAAGTAACCTTTGTTTTTTTATCTTATGAGAAATTTGCTACCTGGCTATTTCATCTTTTAATGATTTTTAATGATCCCCTTTACATGGTATAATAATACTCACCGATTTCTCTCTGCTTTCTGTCCATATATGATCCAGGTTTATTTACACGTGGTCTATGTGTTTCCTCATCCCTTCGAAATGTGATATCGACATCTTTTAGAAAACGATTCATTCCCTCATGTAGGCTAAAAGGACCCTGTGCTCTTCCATGTTTTCCTGGTTCTCCATCAAACACAATCAATGCATCGCTTACCATATCGATGAAATAGACATCATGATCAACAACCATGGCTGATTTACCAGTTTTTTCTACAACTCTTCTTATTGTTCTGGAGACAATCATCCTCTGCTGACTGTCAAGATAGGCGGAGGGTTCATCGATCATGTATATATCTGCTTCTTGAGCTAGAGACAGGGCGATGGCGACTCTCTGGAGCTCACCACCAGATAAATTGTTTATCTGTTTATCAAGAATATGTTTTAGATTCATTGGTTCAAAGATTTCTGCTTTTAGAAAGGCTGATGTAAATAGTTGCTGAACCTTTGTCTCAAAAAACTCTCTTACGCTGATATCATACTCCCATGGGGTTATGTACTGTGGCTTATAGCTGATTTTAAGATCATAGTCTATCTCCCCTGCAGTAGGCTTTATCACACCTGCGAGTATTTTTACAAATGTTGTTTTTCCAATTGCATTTGGACCAACTACACCTACTATCTCACCCTGTCTGATCACCCCCGGTTCGATACTGAGATTAAAACCATTAAATGATTTTGTCAGTCTGCCGAATGTTATGAGTATATTCATATCCTGACGTTGTCTCGGTGGATGAGCAAAAAATTCTATCCTTTCTCCAAATCGAATATTTTCCTCCTTTAGATAGCCTGAGAGGTAGGTATTTATTGCATGCCGTACACCACGGGGATTAGTGATAACACCATATGCACCCTCATCTCCATATACAATATGTACACTGTCACATAAGAAATCCATAACAGCCAGGTCATGCTCTACAACCATCACCTTTTTTTTCTCCGACAACTCTTTTATTATACGAGCCACTTTTAGCCTCTGATGGATATCTAGATACGATGATGGTTCATCAAAAAAATAAAGATCAACATCCTTAAGTAATGCAGCTGCTATCGAAACCATCTGCAGTTCTCCACCGGAGATAACACCTCGTTCTATCTCTTTATCAAGAACATTGGTTAGCCCAAGTTTTTCTACAACTTCATCAAAGCCATCTGAGGTATCAGTTTTTTTAAGAATATCTCTGATCTTTCCTCTCATGATCCGAGGTAGCTTATCAACATACTGTGGTTTTAAAACACTTGTAACCTCGTTGTTAGCAATTTGCCTAAAATGTTCATACAACTCTGTTCCTGAGAAATACTCTAGGATATCATCCCATTCGGATTTCTTCTCATAGTTACCTAGATTAGGTTTGAGTTGTCCTGATAAAATTTTGATAGCAGTTGTTTTTCCAATACCATTCGGTCCAAGTACTCCAACACAGATGCCTTTTCTGAGAACAGGCAGTCTAAACAACCGGAAGCCATTCCTACTAAACTGATGCACAAGATCGGTCTCTAACTCATGGGCTAGTCCAATAATCTTTATTGCATCATATGGACATTTATGGACACATATGCCACAGCCGACACATAGCTCCTCAGATATAACTGGTTTGTTGTCCTCTCCCATGACAATGGTTTCATCGCCAGCTCTTACTCTAGGGCAATACTTTATGCATTCCAGAGAACATCGTTTAGGTCTACATCTTTCTTTTAACAATACAGCTATACGCATAATATTTTACACTTTACAGGAAAGGGAAAATACCAGCAGTGTTATTAAAAATTTTTTACAATAAAAAATAGATGAAATAAGGCAGTAAAACCTAGGACCGGTCTAGAAATTTTTCGTATCGTAGAGTTTAGATTGCACTATTCTATATGAGATATGAGGTGAATTATGCTGGATTCTAGTTCAGAATGAAAGGAGAAGCGCCTGAGAAAAAATTTTATTATGGAAAAGTATAAGTCATAATAACTCGATACATGATACATAATACCATAAAAAAGGATGGGGATCTGAAGCATGAATGAGGAAGAAAACATATATATCAAGCTTGAGATAGAGAAGGATCCAATGACTGGAGAATTGATAATATCAACACGTTTTGATCCAAATGCTCCAAATTTTTCACAAGACGAAAATGGTATATGCTGGTCTCCAACTGAGGCAGAGAGAAGATTTCTCAACGAAGCATTCGAGTTGATGTCAAAAAGAAAGTAAACCCATTTTTATCTAATTTTCAAAAACTTTTTTGTCCCCCCTCTTTGCCCTCTCAACACTTGTTATATAACTATGAAGACCATTTTTCTAGCTTATCTCCCTCCTTTCTTTTGATCTGATCTTTCTTTTTTAGATTAGTGCATATATGTCATCAATGTTCAGCTTGTACAGAATCTCATCTAACTGTTTGTTGTCAACATTGTATCCAAGTTTTCTCAACATGTCATGTACTTTATAAAAAATCTGCTCCTGCTCTATAACACCATTGAGTGTTTTATCAACCGCACACTGATATATATGTT